>NZ_WBRZ01000114.1:0-16759 GCF_008923895.1 Pseudomonas sp. GXM4 | reverse complement strand
TTTTTTATCAGGCCGTCGCCGCCTCTTTGTAGGCTTTCAACGCCTTCAGTCGTTCCCGCTTCAGCGCTTCGCCCAGTTCAGGCCCCTTGAATCCCTGCTCCAGCAACGGCTGCACCGCCACTTCTCGTGCAGCTTTCGCCGCTCCGCGCAAATAATCTGCCTGTGGATAACTGCGCTGCTCCAGGCCCTTGCGGCCACGGGCATCCATCTCGCACGCGGCGATAAACTCTTCGAATCGTTGCGGCCGGCGATAGATATCGAAACTCTGCAGCAACTCCAGCAGCGTCGAGGCTTTCAGCTCCAGCGCCCGGTGCCCATGGGTGTGGTATTGCCCGACCAGCAGCGCCAGTTCCTGACAGTCTTTGGGGACTTTGAAGCGCTCGTTGACCGCTTTGATCAGCTTCAGCCCGGTGTGCTCATGGGCGATATGCCTGGGCCATTCTTCTTCCGGCGTCAGGCCTTTGCCCAAGTCGTGCAGCAGGCAGGCCCAGCGCACTGTCAGTGGTTGTTTGTGCAGGGATGATTGCTCCAGCACGCTCAGAGCGTGCAGGCCGGTGTCGATTTCCGGGTGATGGGTCTCTGGCTGCGGCACGCCGAACAAGGCGTCGACTTCCGGCATTAGCTCTTTGAGTGCGCCACAGTCGCGCAAGACCTGGATGAACACCTGCGGGTGGTCTTCCATCAATGCTCGAGAAATCTCCTTCCAGCTACGTTCGGCAGTCAGCGCTTGTAGTTCGCCGGACTCACTGAGCTGGCGCATCAAGTCCATGGTCTCATCGGCGACCGTAAAGCCCAATCCTGCGTAGCGCGCAGCAAAACGGGCAACACGCAGGACACGGAGCGGATCTTCGGCGAATGCCGGGGATACATGGCGCAGGATTCGTGCTTCGAGGTCGCGTTGACCATGATACGGATCGGTCAGGTTGAGCTGATCGTCCTCGGCCATGGCATTGATCGTCAGGTCGCGTCGAATCAGGTCTTCTTCGAGCGTGACTTCGGGACTTGCGTAGAAAGTGAAACCGCCGTAACCGCGACCGCTTTTGCGCTCCGTGCGGGCGAGGGCATATTCCTCACCGGTTTTCGGGTGCAGAAACACCGGGAAATCCGCGCCAACCGGGCGAAACCCCTGGGCGAGCATTTCTTCAGTGGTCGCACCAACCACGACTCGGTCGATGTCAGTGACCGGCAATCCCAACAGGCGATCGCGTACTGCGCCGCCAACCTTGTAAACCTGCATAAAAAACCTCCGTCAGTCCGACAGGATAACCCTTGCGTCAGACTTTCGGAGGCCAGAACCGGATCAAAGATGAATCACGGCCAGATCGAGCCGGCCGTAATCGCCCTCGCTGTGTTCACTGCGTGGCGGCACGTGATGGGTTTTCATGATCTGGTCGCCTTGCAGGGTTTCCAGATGAATGTCGAAGCCCCAGAGCCGGTGCAGGTGCTTGAGCACTTCCTCGGTGGAGTCGCCCAAGGGTTTGCGGTCGTGCTGCTGATGGCGCAGGGTCAGCGAGCGATCACCGCGCCGATCGATGCTGTAGATCTGCACGTTCGGCTCACGATTGCCGAGGTTGTACTGCGCTGCCAGGGTTTCACGGATGATCCGGTAGCCGCCCTCGTCATGGATGGCCGGCACCAGCAGGTCGTCTTTCTGGTCGTCATCGAGAATGCTGAACAGCTTCAGATCGCGGATCACCTTCGGCGACAGGTACTGCAGGATGAAGCTCTCATCCTTGAAACTGCTCATGGCGAACTTGATGGTCGACAGCCAGTCGGAACCGGCGATGTCCGGGAACCAGCGGCGATCCTCCTCGGTAGGCTCTTCGCACATGCGCCGAATGTCGCGGTACATGGCGAAGCCCAACGCATAGGGGTTGATGCCGCTGTAGTACGGACTGTCGAAACCCGGTTGGAATACCACGCTGGTGTGCGAGGTGAGGAATTCCATCATGAAGCCGTCGGTGACCAGGCCTTCGTCGTACAAATCATTCATCAGCGTGTAATGCCAGAACGTTGCCCAGCCTTCGTTCATCACCTGGGTCTGGCGCTGTGGATAGAAATACTGGGCGATCTTGCGCACGATGCGCACGATTTCGCGTTGCCAGGGTTCCAGCAGTGGCGCGTGTTTCTCGATGAAATAGAGGATGTTTTCCTGTGGTTCGGCCGGGAAACGGGCGTTGTCCTTGTCGCTGTATTTGTCCGCGCCTTTGGGAATGGTGCGCCACAGATCATTGATCTGCTTCTGCATGTGCTCTTCACGGTCCTTTTGCCGCCGGCGCTCTTCTTCGGCGGAGATCGGATACGGACGCTTGTAGCGGTCGACGCCGTAATTCATCAAGGCATGGCAGGAATCGAGCAGATCTTCCACGGCGTCGATGCCGTGGCGTTCTTCGCACTGCATGATGTACTGCTTGGCGAACACCAGGTAATCAATGATCGAACTGGCATCGGTCCAGGTGCGGAACAGGTAGTTGCCCTTGAAGAAGCTGTTGTGGCCATAGCAGGCATGGGCCACCACCAGCGCCTGCATGCAGATGGTGTTTTCTTCCATCAGATAGGCAATGCACGGATCGGAGTTGATCACGATCTCGTAAGCAAGGCCCATCTGCCCGCGACTGTAGGATTTCTCTGTGCTGAGGAAGTGTTTGCCGTAGGACCAGTGGTGATAGCCCAGCGGCATGCCCACCGAGGCATAGGCGTCCATCATCTGCTCGGCGGTGATCACTTCGATCTGATTGGGATAGGTGTCCAGTGCATAACGGGCCGCGATCCGGGCGATTTCGCGGTCGTAGGTCTGGATCAGCTCGAATGTCCATTCGGAGCCGGTGGAAATGGGTTGGCGCTTCTGCTCTTTGGCGGTCATGTCACTAACCTGCGCTGGAAGAGTTCACGGAAGACCGGATAGATATCTCCGGCCGAGACCAGTTGCTGCTGGGCAAACGTGTCAGAGAAGGCTTCGGCGATGCGTTCGTACTCGTACCACAAGGCCTGATGTTCGCGCGGGGTGATCTCCACGTAAGTGTAGTACTGCACAAACGGCATGATCTGGTTGATCAGGATGTCACGGCAGATCGGCGAATCGTCGTTCCAGTTGTCGCCGTCGGAGGCCTGAGCGGCGTAGATGTTCCACTCGTTGCTCGGATAGCGCTCGGCCATGATTTCCTGCATCAGCTTCAGGGCGCTGGAAACAATGGTGCCGCCGGTCTCACGAGAATAGAAAAACTCCTCTTCGTCCACTTCCCGGGCGCTGGTGTGGTGACGGATGAACACCACGTCGATCTTGTCGTAGTTACGCTTGAGGAAAAGGTACAGCAGGATGAAGAAGCGCTTGGCGATGTCCTTGGTCGCCTGCGTCATCGAACCGGAAACGTCCATCAGGCAGAACATCACTGCTTTGGAACTGGGGTTGGGTTGCTTGACCAGCAGGTTGTATTTCAAGTCGAAGGTATCTAGGAACGGCACGCGGTGAATGCGTGCGCTGAGTTTCTCGATTTCAGCCTCGAGTTCCTGAATATCGCCGAAGTTGTCCGGCTCTTCGCGCTTGAGCCGTGCCAGCTCTTCCTTGGCTTCACGAAGCTTTGCGCGGCTGCTGCCGGACAGAGCAATACGACGTGCATGTGCTGAGCGCAGGGTGCGGATGATATTGATGCGTGAAGGGTTACCTTCGTTGCTGATCCCGGCGCGGACGGTTTTGAACGTGTCGGTGCCGGTCAGGTTGCGTTTGACCAGATTCGGCAATTCAAGGTCTTCGAACATGAACTCAAGGAATTCTTCCTGAGTGATCTGGAAGACGAACTCGTCCATGCCTTCGCCGGAATTGCCCGCCTTGCCCGGGCCGCGCCCACCGCCGCCTCCCGGTGGACGAGCGATATGTTCACCGGCCGTGAACTCTTTGTTACCGGGATGCACCACGGTCTGCTTGCCGCCGCGTCCATGATGAAGCACCGGCTCGTCGATATCGCGGCCGGGAATGCTGATCTGTTCACCGTGCTCCATATCGGTAATGGAGCGGCGACTGACTGCCTCTTCGACAGCCTTCTTGATGTGGTCACGGTAACGCCGCAGAAAACGCTGGCGGTTTACCGTGCTCTTGTTCTTGCCATTGAGGCGTCGGTCGATCACATAGCTCATAAGGCCCCTCCGGGGAGCTTCAAGTTTTGAGCTGCAAGCTGCAAGTAGAAGCGAATGCCCGTGTTTTCAGGTTCACGCGCTTTGTTCTTGCAGCTTGTGGCTTATAGCTTGCAGCTGCCTCACTGCGACTTGCGGACCCGCAGGTACCATTCGGACAGCAGGCGTACCTGTTTATCGGTGTAGCCACGTTCAACCATTCGCGTAACGAAGTCGTTGTGTTTCTGCTGATCCTCCTTGCTGGCCTTGGCGTTGAAGCTGATGACGGGCAGCAGGTCTTCGGTGTTGGAGAACATTTTCTTCTCGATGACCACCCGCAGTTTTTCGTAGCTGAGCCAGGTCGGGTTCTTGCCGTTGTTGTTGGCCCGGGCGCGCAGGACGAAGTTGACGATTTCGTTGCGGAAATCCTTCGGATTGCTGATCCCGGCCGGTTTCTCGATTTTCTCCAGTTCTTCGTTCAGCGCCACGCGGTTGAGAATCTCGCCGGTTTCCGGGTCGCGATACTCCTGATCCTGAATCCAGAAATCCGCGTACAGCACGTAGCGGTCGAAGATGTTCTGACCGTATTCGCTGTAGGACTCCAGATAAGCGGTCTGGATTTCCTTGCCGATGAACTCGATGTAGCGCGGCGCCAGGTATTCCTTCAGATAGCGCAGGTAGCGTTCGCGGGTTTCGGCCTGGAACTGTTCCTGTTCGATCTGCTGCTCCAGCACATAGAGCAGGTGCACCGGGTTGGCGGCGATTTCATGTGGATCGAAGTTGAACACCTTGGAGAGGATCTTGAAGGCGAAGCGGGTCGACAGGCCGTTCATGCCTTCGTCGACACCGGCCGAATCGCGATACTCCTGAATCGATTTGGCCTTCGGATCAGTGTCCTTGAGGTTTTCACCGTCGTAGACGCGCATCTTCGAATAGATGTTGGAGTTTTCTGGCTCCTTGAGGCGCGACAGCACGGTGAATTGCGCAAGCATTTTCAAGGTGTCCGGTGCGCAGTGCGCCTTGGACAAGGAACTGTTGAACAGGAGTTTGTCGTAGATCTTCACTTCATCGCTGACGCGCAGGCAGTACGGCACTTTGACGATGTAGATCCGGTCGATGAACGCCTCGTTGTTCTTGTTGTTGCGGAAGGTGTGCCACTCCGACTCGTTGGAGTGAGCCAGCAGGATGCCGGTGAAGGGAATCGCGCCGAGGCCTTCGGTACTGTTGTAGTTGCCCTCCTGAGTAGCGGTCAGCAATGGGTGCAGCACCTTGATCGGCGCCTTGAACATTTCGACGAATTCCATCAAGCCCTGGTTGGCTCGGCACAGCGCACCGGAGTAGCTGTAGGCGTCAGCGTCGTTCTGCGGGAATTCTTCGAGTTTGCGGATATCGACCTTGCCGACCAGCGCCGAGATGTCCTGGTTGTTCTCGTCACCGGGTTCGGTCTTGGCCACGGCAATCTGATTTAGGATCGACGGATACAGCTTGACCACGCGGAACTGACTGATGTCGCCGCCGAATTCGGCCAGGCGTTTGGTCGCCCAAGGCGACATGATGGTGTTCAGGTAGCGTCGTGGAATGCCGAAATCTTCCTCAAGGATCGCGCCATCTTCAGTGGCGTTGAACAGACCCAGAGGTGATTCGAAGACCGGCGAGCCTTTGATGGCGTAGAAAGGTACCTTCTCCATCAGCTGTTTCAGCTTCTCGGCCAGGGACGATTTACCGCCACCGACGGGGCCGAGCAGATAAAGAATCTGTTTCTTCTCTTCCAGGCCTTGGGCAGCGTGGCGGAAATACGAGACGATCTGGTCGATGCATTCTTCCATCCCGTGGAAGTCTTCAAAGGCCGGATAGCGGCGGATCACCTTGTTGGAGAAGATGCGCGACAGCCTCGAATTGGTCGAAGTGTCGAGCAGTTCCGGTTCGCCGATCGCCATCAATAGACGCTCGGCGGCGGAAACGTAGGCGCTGCGATCGTTTTTGCACAGCTCCAGGTACTCCTGCAGAGAGAGTTCTTCCTGGCGTGTGGATTCGAAGCGTTGTTGGAAGTGGCTAAAGATACTCATGACGTCACCTCGCTCGATACGTGGAGCCGACGCCGGATCACTCAGTCGATGCTGGCAGCAGTCGCTGTGGCAGCTGCTGTTTACCCCCCAGAATTCTCCCACGGTCGACAAACCGCGAAAGCTACTCCCGATGATCCGCGCGCCGGTGTACCGGCTCTCCCCTGATTTGGATGGCCTGCGCTTAAGGATAGTTGGGAATTCGAGAGGTAAAGGCGAGATACGTAATTAGTTGTGGCAGACCGTTCGTCTGCCGCGCGCAGGCCCACGGCAGCCGGGGCCTGCGCTGCGCAAAAAAATTATTCGGCGCTGCCTTGCGCGGTTTCCGACGGATAAGTCGTACGCCACAGCTCAAAGCCGCCGTCCATGCTGTAAACGTCGGAGAAGCCTTGGCTGGCCAGATAGGCGGCTGCGCCCCGACTGGAATTGCCGTGATAGCAGACCACGACGGTCGGTGCATCAAGATCGGCGCCTTGAATGAAAGCGTGCAGCGAATGGTTGTCGAGATGCTTCGAACCGCTGATATGCAGCGCGGCAAAGGTCGCCGGGTCGCGAACGTCGACCACAACGGCGCCTTGTTCACGCAGGGCCTGCGCCTGTTCCGGGGGGATTCGTTTGAATTCGCTCATGGCGGGTTCCTGTAGCTCAACTGAAAGTGCAGTCTAACGCGGCGCGTCGACTGGCGAAGGTTCGGGGATAAGTGGTGCAACCGTGTGCGCGAGCCCGCCGTGCTCGTCGCATTTGCATGGCAGGCGTTCGCCGCTGTCGACGTTCATCAGCGTCAGGCTGCCGCCCCATACGCATCCGGTGTCCAGCGCGGAAATGCCCGGCTCGTGGATATTGCCCTCGAGTGCAGCCCAGTGACCGAAGATGATGCGCAGGCCTTTGGTCTTGCGCTCCTTGTGCTGAAACCACGGCTTGTAGCCGGGTGGGGCGCTGTCGAGGCCTTCCTTGCTTTTGAGGTCGAGCTTGCCCTCGGCGGTGCAAAAGCGCATGCGTGTGAAATAATTAGTGATCACCCGCAGGCGATCAATGCCTTTGAGGTCGTTGTCCCATCTCGCCGGTTCGTTGCCGTACATGCCGTCAAGGTAGGCGGGGAACACGTTGTCGTCACGCAGGGCGGTCTCGACTTCGGCGGCGCACTTCAACGCACGGCGCAGCGACCATTGCGGCGGGATGCCAGCATGGACCATCGCAACATCGCGTGTTTCGTCGTAATGCATCAGCTTCTGCTGGCGCAGCCATTCCATCAATTGCGGGCCGTCGGGGGCCTCGATGATTTCGCGCAAGGTGTCGCTTTTCTTCAAGCGCTCGATTTTCTTCGCGGCGGCCAGCAGGTGCAGGTCGTGATTGCCGAGCACGCAGACCAGCGATTCACGCATGCCATGGAGAAAGCGCAGGGTTTCCAGCGACTGCGGACCACGGTTGACCAGATCGCCGACCAGCCATAGCCGATCCAGCACCGGGTCGAAGGCAACTTGCTTGAGCAGGCACTTGAGCGGTTCGAGGCAGCCTTGCAGGTCACCGACGGCGTAAGTCGTCATCAGTGCAGGGCTCCGGGTACGGCGAGGCGAAACGGTTTGATGACGGCATCGAAATGTTTGCCGTCATCGGCGAGCATTTGATAAGTGCCCTGCATGGTGCCGACCTTGGTGGTCATCACCGTGCCGCTGGTATATGTGTGGCTCTTGCCTGCATCGATCAACGGTTGCTGGCCGACGACGCCCTCACCGCGCACGTGTTCGACATGGCCGTCACCATCGGTAATCACCCAGTGCCGGGACAGAAGCTTGGCCGCAATCTCGCCGTTGTTCTGTACGGTGATGGTGTAGGCGAAGGCGAAACGGTCGTGCTCGGGTTGCGATTGGTCTGCCAGATAATGGGTGACGACGCTGACATCGACCTGATAACGGGAATCGGACATGCAAGAGGGCCTTAACGAAGCGGAACGCGGGGCGTAGCTGATGGGGAATCAGTCTAGGCAAGTATCGGGCAGTAAACCAGAGTGGTGTGCTGCCCGATAGCGTTCATCGCGGGTCAGTCGGCGGCGGGAGCTGCCGGGACCTGTATCGCGAGCTGGTCGGCCAGGCGCACGAATGTGGCTAGATCCAGTTGCTCGGGACGCAGGCTGCCATCAACGCCAGCGGCTTCGATCTCGGCGTTGCTGAGCAATTGCTTGAGGGTATTGCGCAAGGTTTTGCGGCGCTGATTGAAGGCTTCGCGTACCACGCGCTCCAGCAACTTGTGATCCTTGGCCGGGTGCGGCAGAACCGTGTGCGGCACCAGACGAACGATTGCTGAGTCGACTTTCGGCGGTGGATTGAATGCGCCTGGGCCGACGTTGAACAGATGTTCCACGCGGCAATGGTACTGAACCATGATCGACAGACGACCCCAGTCACCGCCACCCGGGCCTGCGGCCAGGCGCTCGACCACTTCTTTCTGCAACATGAAGTGCATGTCACGAATGATGCCGGCGTTGTTCAGCAGGTGAAAAATCAGCGGCGTGGAGATGTTGTACGGCAGGTTGCCAACCACCCGCAGGCTGTTCGGCGCGGCATTCAGCGTATTGAAGTCGAACTTCAGCGCATCGCCCTGATGCAGGTTGAAATTGCTCATGCCGGCAAACTGCTGGTTGAGGATCGGGATCAGATCCTTGTCCAGCTCCACTACGTCGAGTTGCGCGCCGGAGCCCAGCAAACCTTGGGTCAGCGCACCCTGACCGGGGCCGATTTCCAGCAGGCGGTCGTCAGGCTTGGCGTGGATGGAGCGCAGAATGCGGTCGATAACGCCGGCATCGCGGAGGAAGTTCTGACCAAAGCGTTTGCGCGCCTTGTGTTGGTATTGCTCGTTCATAAACGGGTCTCGGCCATCTGGTAGGCGGTTTCCAGGGCGACTTGCAGGCTGCCGGTGTCGATTCTGCCGCTGCCGGCCAGATCCAGGGCGGTGCCATGGTCGACCGAGGTGCGGATGATCGGCAGGCCCAGCGTCACGTTGACGGCAGCGCCGAAGCCTTTGTACTTGAGCACGGGCAAGCCCTGGTCGTGGTACATCGCCAGCACTGCGTCGCAGTGCTCCAGATATTTGGGGGTAAACAGAGTGTCGGCAGGCAGCGGGCCACGAAGGTCCATGCCCTCGCCGCGCAGGCGCTCTAATGTCGGTTCGATGATGTCGATTTCTTCATGGCCCAGGTGGCCGCCTTCACCGGCGTGCGGGTTGAGGCCGCAGACCAGGATGCGGGGCCGGGCGATGCCGAATTTGTCTTGCAGGTCGGCGTGCAGGATTCGCGTGACGCGCTCCAGCCGTTCCGGGGTGATCGCGTCGGCAATCTCGCGCAGAGGCAGATGCGTGGTGACCAGCGCCACGCGCAAACCGCGAGTGGCCAGCATCATCACTACTTGCGCGGTGTGCGTCAGGTCGGCGAGAAACTCAGTGTGTCCAGAGAACGCTATGCCCGACTCGTTGATCACACCTTTGTGCACCGGCGCAGTGATCATCCCGACGAAATCGCCGTTCAGGCAGCCGTTGCCGGCGCGGGTCAAGGTTTCGAGGACGAACGCCGCGTTGGCCTTGTCCAGTTGCCCGGGGACTACCGGTGCGCTGAGCGGCGTGTCCCAGACGTACAGGCTGTTGGCCGGTGCTGGAACATCTGGCCACTGCCCCGGCGCCACATCCAGCAGACTGACGGCCAGCCCCAGCTGCGCGGCCCGCTCAAGGAGCAGGTCGCGGCTGGTGATGGCAATCAGGGGGTGTGGCTGGGCTTGCGAGGCGAGCAGCAGGCACAGGTCGGGACCGATGCCGGCCGGTTCGCCGGGTGTCAGCGCGAAACGCTTGGGTTTCACTGCGCTGCCTGGTCTGCACCAGGAAGTTTGATCTCTACATATGCTTCGTCACGGATCTGACGCAGCCAGGTCTGCAGCTCTTCGTCGTATTTGCGGTTACGCAGTACGGACATCGCTTGCTGCTCACGGGCCTGTTCCGTGCCGTCAGTGGCGCGACGGCCAAGGACTTCCAGCACGTGCCAGCCGTATTGGGTCTGGAATGGCTTGGACAGCTGACCTTGCGGGGTCGAAGCCATCACTTCGCGGAATTCCGGTACCAGCACGTTCGGGTCGATCCAGTTCAGGTCGCCACCGTTAAGGGCGGAACCCGGATCTTCCGAATAGTTTTTCGCCAGTTCGGCAAAGTCTTCGCCGGCGGTGATGCGGTCATACAACGATTGCACCAGTGCCTTGGTCTTGGCTTCGTCGCGGATCGGGCTCGGCTTGACCAGGATGTGACGCACATGCACTTCGTCGCGCATCTGCGCTTCGCCGCCACGTTTGCCCAGCAGCTTCAGAATGATGAAGCCGCCCGGTGTACGCGCAGGCTGAGTAATGTCGCCAACGGCCATGCTGCTCAATTCACGATCGAACGGCGGTGGCAGTTGCGCGGCTTTACGCCAGCCCATCTCGCCGCCTTCCAGCGCGTTGTCGCTGCCGGATCTGGCCACGGCCATCTGACCGAAGTCAGCGCCTTGCTTGAGCTGCTGGTAAACATCCATGGCCTGACGATAAGCGCTCTGAATCGCTTCAGAGTTGGCGCTTTCCGGGGTCGGAATCAGGATGTTGGCCAGGTGCAGTTCTTCGGACAGTTGCATCTTGCCGAGGTCAGAGGCGAGGAAGTTTTTCACTTCCTGCTCGGACACCTGAATGCGTTCTGCCACGCGACGCTGACGCACACGGCTGATGATCATCTCGCGCTTGATCTGATCACGGGCGTCGTCATAGTTCAGGCCATCGCGAGCCAGCGCAGCACGGAACTGATCAACAGTCATGTTGTTGCGTTGGGCGATGGTGCCGACAGCCTGGTTCAGCTCTTCGTCAGTAATGCGGATGCCGGAACGTTCGCCGATCTGCAGTTGCAGGTTTTCGACGATCAGGCGCTCGAGCACTTGCTGATCGAGCACGCCCGGAGGCGGCAGGCCGCCACCGCGCTTGGCGATGGTCTGCTGAACTTCGTGAACGCGCTGGTCCAGTTGGCTCTGCATGACCACGTCGTTATCGACGATCGCCACCACTTTATCGATGGACTGTACGGCGGCGTTGGCCGCCGTACCCAAGAACAACGCGCCCAGCAGCACCGGGCGCAGACAATCAGAAAGCTTGGTCTTCACGTTCACGATAACCTTGAATGCCTTTGTCGAGGAAGCTCTCTACCTTGGCGCCAGTCAGGCCGCCGAGTCCCTTCAGAACAATTTGGAGGAAGACGCCATGGTCGCCTTTTTCGTTTTGCGGAGCTTCCTGGCTGAACTCGTCATAGGAAACCCAGTAACGGTTGATCAGGCGCAGTTTCCAGCAGCAGTTGTCGTATTCGAAACCACCGAAAGCTTCCAGCGTGCGATTGCGGTTGTAGTCGTACTGCCAGCGGCTGATAGCGTTCCACTGCGGAACGATCGGCCAGATGACCGAGAAATCATGCTGCTGGATCTTGTAGTAGTCCTTCACGTAGCCAGGTTGGCCAGGGGTGCCGTAGTCGCCACCGCCCACCGACCACTGACCAGTGTTTTGATCGTAACGTATCTGGTCATTGCGATAGCGATAGCCGGCGTTGATGACTTTGTTCGGGTTGTCAGCCGGCTGATAATGGAACATCGCACTGCCGGAGCGTGGGCTGCGGCTGTCCGGGTCCCAGTTGTAATCGGCAGTGGCGCGCCAGTCACGGTTCCAGCGGTATTCATATTCCAGCGCGTACGGCGAGACACTGGATTTGGAGTCTTCACGAGTTTTCGCATCGATACCAGGCAATTGCACTTCTCGATTCTTGAAGTAGTAAGCCTGGCCCACGCTGATGCGCTGACGTTCAAATCCGTTTTCTTCGATCCAGCGACTGGTAACGCCCAGCGATAGTTTGTTCTCGTCGCCGACACGGTCGGCGCCGGAGAAGCGGTTGTCGCGGAACAGCGACGAGTAGTTGAAGGTGTACTCGCTGGTGTCGAATACTGGAATGTCTTCCTGATCTGTCTCTGGAACATAGAGATAGAACAGGCGCGGCTCCAGAGTCTGGCGGTAGTTCTTTCCGAAGTAAGAGGTGTCGCGGTCGAAGTACAGGCCGCTGTCGATACTGGCGATCGGTACGCCACGGTTCTGGTTGCTGTCGAACTTGCCGTAGAGTTTCTGGTTTTCCGGCGACAGTGCATCGATCTGCGATTTACCGGTGTTATCCAGATCCAGCTGATATTGCGTGTACTGGTACTTCAGCGATGGCTTGAGGAAGCCATACGTCCAGTTCATCGGCAGGCTGACGCCCGGCTTCAGATTCAAACGATCGCCGTTGGCGCGAGCCAGGCCAGTGATGTTGTTGTCCAGGCGCGACTCGGTAGTGATGCCGTCTTCCTGTACAAACGTGCCGCTACGCAGGTCGCGATCAAAGCGAACCAACTCGGTCTCGTAATCGAAATTCAGACCTTCCGGGTGATACGGCAGCTGACCATTGAAGGTGATCTGCGGCAGACGGCCATACGGTGTGATGTTCGAAACTGTCGCCAGTTGATACTGCTGAGCGTTGAGGCGTGCGGTGTAGCTGTCGCCACGATAAGTGACCGAGCCCTGCTGGTTGACGAAGTCGTCGCTCTTGACGCCGATCTGGTCGGTTTGCAGGTCCTGGAAGTAATACGGATCGCTGATCTTGGTGTAGTCAACCTGGGTCAGCACGCGGGAATCGAGACCGCCCTTGTGCTGCCAGTTGTACATGTAGCGAGTCTCGTTGTAGTCGGACTGGCGCTTGCGATCGTCGTTCTCGTCGTTGAGGTACGAGGCACCGAACTGCCCTTCACTCGACTTGGTCAGGTAACGGAATTCACCTTCCACCAACATGCCGCGCTTGCTCATGTAGCGCGGGTACAACGTGGCGTCGTAGTTTGGCGCCAGGTTGAAGTAGTACGGAGTAACCAGCATGAAGCCGGTGTCGCTGCCCGAACCGATGGTCGGCGGCAGGAAGCCTGATTGGCGACGGTCGTCGATCGGGAAGTAGATGTACGGGGTGTACAGAATCGGGATGTCTTTGACGCGCAATGTCACGTTGGTTGCGGTACCGAAACCGGTGGCCGGGTTCAAGGTGATGTTGTTGCCCTTGAGCTGCCAGGCGTTGCTGTTCGGTTCGCACGTGGTGTACGTGCCGTCCTTCAAGCGGATGATCGCGTTTTCAGCACGCTTGGCGTACAGCGCGTTACCGCGGATGCGCGATTTGTGCATCACATATTCGGCGTTGTCGACCTTGGCTTCACCGGTGTCGAGCTGCACATCGGCGTGGTCGCCGACGATCAGCGCGCCGTTGTCGCGGATACGCACGTTGCCGGCCAGTTCGCCGCGGCTCTCGGCCTGATACAGGTTGGCCTCGTCGGCTTCGACCTGCATGCTGCCCTGACGCATGATCACGTCACCGGCGAGGCTGGCTACTTGTGTGTCCTGCTCGTAACGCGACGCTTTGGCACCGATGAAGGTCGGCGCGTCACTTTTATTCGTCTTGTCATTCATGCCAGGACGAATCGGTTCGATATAGGAACCAGAGCAGTAAGGCCCGGTCTCGGCCAATTGCGCAGCGGTGAGTTTCTCGCGCGGCACCCAGTCGAGGTGACTGTAGTCTTCGCTACGGGATTTCAGACCGCGGCCCTTGGACTCGGTGACCAGTGCGGTTTTCGCGCCAGTGTCGGCGTCGGAACCCTTGTCAGCCGCAGGCTCGCCGGCAGCGCTGACGGCACTGCCGTCATGCACCGGACGCGGCGGCAATGCCGCGGCGGGCGACTTGGGCGCACAGTCCCAGCCACCCGTAGCCGAGACGGAGCAGTCATACTGCTCGGCGGCAACAACGAATTGACTGGCCAGAGGTTGCATAGCCAGCAGACTGCCGGTTACCAACAACGGAAATTTTTTACGAAACGCGGGGGATTTCAATGCCATCTTATTAGTCCGGGCTTCCTGCGTGCCATCTGCCCGCGGTGTGGGCCGCACGCCTCTCGATGGTCTGAAAAAGATGCTGGATAATAAAGCATGACCCGCTTGACGGCTAGCGCCGTCGGAGACCCTTGCAATGCCTGACCAAGATGTACGCTTGCAACACCTGAAAGTTTGGCTCGATGAGCAGTTGGCAAAGCTGTTTGCCGAGCAGGGCTGGGGCACCGTGCCCCCGGCCACGTTGACCGCGGCCAGCAGCGACGCGAGTTTCCGCCGCTACTTCCGCTGGGAGGGCGATGGTCGCAGCTTCGTCGTGATGGACGCGCCGCCGCCCCAGGAAAACTGCAAAC
This sequence comes from Pseudomonas sp. GXM4, assembly GCF_008923895.1. Taxonomy (NCBI): domain Bacteria; kingdom Pseudomonadati; phylum Pseudomonadota; class Gammaproteobacteria; order Pseudomonadales; family Pseudomonadaceae; genus Pseudomonas; species Pseudomonas sp. GXM4. The sequence continues at coordinate 2,308 of NZ_WBRZ01000114.1, read as the reverse complement.
CGTTCGTGGATATCGCTTTTTTGCTGGCGAAATCCGGAATTAATGTGCCGAAAATTTACGCCGAAGACCTCGAGCGCGGCTTTCTTTTGCTCAATGACCTGGGCAACAAGACCTATCTCGACGTCATCGATGGCGAAAATGCCGACGCGTTATTCCACGATGCCCTGCAAGCGCTGTTGGCTTTTCAACAGTTGCCGATGGTTGCGCCGTTGCCCAGTTACGACGTCGCCCTATTGCGTCGTGAGCTTGAGTTGTTCCCCGAGTGGTACGTCAAGCGCGAGCTGGGCGTCGAGTTCGATGCGGCCCAGCAGCAACAATGGCAGCACATCAGCGAGTTGCTGATCGACAGCGCGCTGGCGCAGCCGAAAGTGCTGGTGCACCGCGACTACATGCCGCGCAACCTGATGCTCAGCGAGCCCAGCCCTGGCGTGCTGGACTTCCAGGACGCGGTTTACGGCCCGGTGACCTACGACGTGACCTGCCTGTTCAAGGATGCTTTCCTCAGCTGGCCGGAAGAACGCGTGCGCGGCTGGCTGGAAAGTTATTGGCAGCAGGCCTCGGCGCTGGATATTCCGGTGCAGGCGGATTTCGAAGACTTCCTGCGTGCCAGCGACCTGATGGGCGTGCAGCGCCACCTGAAAGTCATCGGCATCTTTGCGCGCATCTGCCACCGCGATGGCAAGCCGCGTTATCTGGCCGACGTGCCGCGCTTCTTCTCTTATATAGAAGCGGTGATCGCCCGCCGTCCCGAACTGGCGGAGCTGCAAGCGCTGTTCAGCAGCTTGCGTGCTGGAGCGACGGCATGAAGGCAATGATCCTGGCCGCAGGCAAAGGCGAGCGCATGCGCCCGCTGACCCTGACCACGCCGAAACCGCTGGTGCGTGCCGCTGGCGTGCCGCTGATCGAGTATCACCTGCGCGCCCTCGCGGCCGCAGGCTTCAACGAAATTGTCATCAACCACGCCTGGCTCGGTCAGCAGATCGAGGATCATCTCGGCGACGGTTCGCGTTTCGGGCTGAGCATCCAGTACTCGCCGGAAGGCGAGCCACTGGAAACCGGTGGCGGGATTTTCCGCGCGCTGCCGTTACTTGGTGACGATGCGTTTCTGGTGGTCAACGGCGACATCTGGACCGATTACGACTTCAGCGTGCTGCACCAGCCGATCAATGGCCTGGCGCATCTGGTGCTGGCGGACAATCCGCCGCATCACCCGAAAGGCGACTTCACTCTCATCGACGGCAAAGTGCAGGACGGCGAGCCTGATGCGCAGACGCTGACCTACAGCGGCATCGCCGTGCTGCATCCGCAGTTGTTCGATGGTTGCAGCGATGGCGCGTTCAAGCTCGCGCCGCTGCTACGCAACGCCATGGCCAAAGGTGAAGTGACGGGCGAGCGCCTGAAGGGGCATTGGGTGGATGTCGGTACCCACGAGCGTCTGGCCGAAGCCGAAGCCTTGATAGAAGCGAGTCGCTGAGATGCTGTGGCCAGGGACTCTGATTGGAGCCGGAGTGGGGTACGCGATTGCCAGCATTCCGGGGGCCATGCTTGGGGCGTTGTTGGGGCAGGCGCTGGATCGGCGCCTGCACTTGCAGAGCTGGGGACACTTGCGCGAAAAGCTCGGCGGCCGGCCGATGCTGCGCAACGATGAACTGCTGTTCGTGTTGCTCGGGCGTCTGGCCAAGAGCGACGGGCGCGTCACTGACGGGCATATCCAGCAGGCGCGCAACGAAATGCGCGCGCTGGAAATGAGCGAGCCGGCGACACGGCGGGCCATTGCTGCATTCAATCGCGGCAAGTCCGGCAGCGACAATCTGCGCGGCTATCTGCGTCGTTTGAGTGCGCAACCGCATGCGGCTGAAGGCGTGTTGCGCGCCTGTTGGCGAATGGTCTGGGCTGATGGTCGCGCCGGGGTCAGCGAACGCGAGTTGCTGGCGCAGTGGGGCAAGTGGCTCGGCTGGACGTCGCAGCAGGTGCAAGCGCTGGCCAGCGATTACGAGCCGGGCAAGCGGCCGATCGTCAGTGCGGCAGTGAGCTATCAGGAGGCGATGAAGCTGCTTGGGGTGTCGGCGAGCAGCGAGCCGGCACAGATCAAGCGCGCTTACCGGCGATTGCTCAGTCGCCATCACCCGGACAAAATCGCCGGCAGCGGCGCGACCCCGGCGCAGGTGCGTGACGCGACCGAGCGTACGCGGGAACTGCATAGCGCCTATACGCTGATTCGCGAGCGACGGGATTTTCGCTGACCCTTGAAGATCAAAAGATCGCAGCCTTCGGCAGCTCCTACCTTTGGAATGCATTTTTCCTGTAG
>NZ_WBRZ01000113.1:0-16762 GCF_008923895.1 Pseudomonas sp. GXM4 | reverse complement strand
GATAGCGGTCGTGACAACAAATACATTTTTTCCCTGACACACCGCCATCGCGGGCAAGCCCGCTCCCACAGGGTTTGTGTCGACAAAGTCTAAGGAAACCCATGAGCCTACTGACACGCCTGCTGGCGCGCGGCACTGTCGTGCTCGCCAATTCGGCTTCGAAACTGCAATCGCTGCAAATGCGCCTCACCGCCGGTGAAATCAACGACGACCTCGAACACTTCGAACCCTATGGTTTCACCAGCCATCCGCTGGCTGGAGCCGAAGGGATCGTCACCTTCATCGGCGGCGACCGTTCCCACGCCATCGCCCTGGTCATCGCCGACCGCCGCTATCGCCTGCAAGCACTCGCTGCCGGCGAAGTGGCGATCTACACCGACGAGGGCGACAAAATTCATTTCAAGCGCGGGCGGATCATCGACATCGAAACCGCCACGCTGAACATCCGCGCCAGCAGCGCGGTGAACTTCGATACGCCGGTGATCAACCAGACCGGCAAAATCGTTTCCACTGGCGATCAACTGGCCGGCGGCATCAGCCAGATCAAACACGTGCATGTTGGCGTGCAGGCCGGCAACGGTCAGACCGGCGCGCCGGCAGGAGGCCAGTGATGTTCATCAGCCAGAACCTCCACGCCGCACTGACCCGCGCGGTGCTGATCAGCCTGTTCACCTGGCGTCGCGCCGCCGATGACGACGCCCTCGATGACGAAGAACGCTTCGGCTGGTGGGGCGACAGTTTTCCCACGGTTGCCGACGATCGCATCGGCTCGCGGCTGTGGCTGCTGCGCCGGGTCAAGCTGACCCGGCAGACGCAAATGGACGCCGAGTTCTATGCCCGCGAAGCCCTGCAATGGCTGCTCGACGACGGCCACTGCAGCGCCATCGACATCCTCAGCGAACGCCTCGACGCCCAGCGCCTGAACCTGCGCACGGTCCTGACCCTGGCCGACGGTGAACGTCTGGACATCAACCCCGATAACAGTTGGCAGGTGATCTATGCCGTTTGAAACCCCTTCGCTGCCGGTGCTGATCAAGCGCACCCAAAGCGACCTGGCCGGCGATTCGCTGCGCCAGTCCGATGCGCAAGTGCTCGCCCGCACCCTCGGCGGCGCCGCTTATGGCCTGTACGGTTATCTCGACTGGATTGCCGAGCAGATCCTGCCCGACAAAGCCGATGAGTCAACCTTGGAACGCATCGCCGCGCTGCGCCTGAATCAGCCGCGCAAAGCCGCGCAAGTGGCCACCGGCAGCGTCAGTTTTACCGCCACTCCCGGTGCGGTGCTCGACGTCGACACTCTGCTGCAAGCGAACGATGGCCGCACCTACAAAGTCACGACCGCGCGCACCACGGTCAATGGCAGCAACAGCACCACGATTGCGGCGCTGGAGGCCGGCAGTCTGGGCAACGCTGATGCGGGTTTGACGCTGACCCCGGTGCAACCGATTGCCGGGATTGTCGGCAACAGCTTCGTGGTGCTGGCGCCGGGCCTCAGCGGCGGTGTGGCGCGGGAAAGCCTCGAATCGCTGCGCTCGCGGGTCATCCGTTCCTACCGCGTGATTCCCCATGGTGGCGCGGCCAGCGACTACGAAACCTGGGCGCTGGAAGTGCCGGGTGTGACGCGGGCGTGGTGCCGGGGCGGCTTGCTCGGTCCAGGCACCGTAACCGTGTTCATCATGCGCGACGACGATCCGCAACCGGTGCCGAACGATGAGCAGTTGGCGGAGGTTCAGGAGTACATCGAACCGCTGCGTCCGGTGACCGCGGAAGTGCACGTGCAGCGACCGGTGCAAGTGCCGGTGGTGTATCGCTTCAAGAGCGTCAATCCGGACACTACCGCCGTGCGCGCCGCCGTTGAAGCGCAGTTGCGCGATCTGCACAACCGTGAGGCCGATCTCGGTGTGCCGCTGCTGATCAGCCATATCCGCGAAGCGATCAGCAGCGCCGGCGGCGAATACGATCACACGCTCACTGCTCCGGCCGCTGACGTGCCGGCCGGGCAGAGCGAACTGCTGACCTTCGGAGGCTGCGTATGGGGGGCATAAGAACCGCCGCGCAATACCAGGCGCAACTGCGCGCCTTGCTGCCCAGTGGCCCGGCATGGGATCCGGAACGCGTGCCGGAACTCGAAGAAGTGTTGCAAGGCGTCGCCGTCGAACTGGCTCGTCTGGATGCGCGCGCCGCCGACCTGCTCAACGAAATGGACCCGGCCGGCGTCAGCGAACTGGTGCCGGACTGGGAACGCGTCATGCAGTTGCCCGACCCGTGCCTGGGCACCACGCCACTGTTCGACGACCGCCGCCTCGCCGTCCGCCGCCGCCTGCTCGCGGTCGGCAGCCAGGCTGTCGGCTACTACCTCGACATCGCCAAAAGCCAGGGTTACCCCAACGCCAGCATCACCGAACACGAAGCCCCACGCATGGGCCGCGCCCGTTTCGGCTCGGCCCATTGGGGCACCTGGGAAGCGCAGTTCATGTGGACGCTCAACACCGGCGGCCGCTTGCTGCTGGGCCGGCGTTATGGCGCTAGCTATTGGGGGGAGCGCTTCGGCGTAAACCCGGGCTCGGCGCTGGAATGCCTGATCCACCGAAGTGCGCCGGCGCATACCAAGGTGCACATCAATTATGACTAGGGAGGGATGAGGGATGGATTATCCGAAGAGTGTGCCCAGTGCCGGACTGGTGAATGGGAAGTTTGTTGATGAAAACCCGTTGATGGGGACGCCGGGGTCGTTGATCCCGGCGGATTGGGGGAACGGGGTTACGCAGGAAATTCTTAACGTGATCAAGGCGGCGGACCTGACACCGGATGAGAAGAAATACGATCAGTTGTTGCAAGCGATCCAATCGGTGACGGCCAAGGGCTGGAACCAGGATTTGGCGCTGCCGTTGGCTGCTTTGCCTTCACCTACAGTTGCCACCGCCGATGCACGTCTGCCGGTCAGTCCGGCTGCGGCCTCAACCAGTGGCGGCCGGGTTTCGATCGCAGCGGGAACCTTTATCAGTCTCGGCCAGGAAGTAGTGGCCGGCCAACTCGGACGCTCGCGCACCTTTGTGACGGCGGCATGGAGCAGTGCGGACCTGCTGCCCAGCAGCCATTACTTTCTGCGAGCGCAAGTCGTCGCGGGCGTACTGACGTTCTACACGCAACGCGGTGGCATTCATGACGTCGTGCCTGACTCGCTCAAAGGAATGGTCAACGGCGCTGCCGGCGGCGGTTTTCAGTCCACGCCTCTGGACATGTGTCTGGCGTGGGTGATAACCGGAGCACCGGGTTCGGTGCCGGTTGTGCGGACCCTATACAACCGCGCACGATTGAGCTGGACGCAAACGGTAAACGGCACCGGCGCAATATTTTTACCGCTTGACCCGCATGCGCGTGCGGCACGGCTTGTAGTGGGCAATCCGACGCCCTCATCGACAGCCGTAACGAGCGTCGCGTTTCCGGCGACTGGATGGGCGGGGGGCAACTACAGCTACCTGTCACCGGTATCGACGGGCGTCTCCAATAATGCGGGAGGCTGGAACCCGGCTACCCTGCAACCCTGCGTGATATTTACCAACAATATCGTCTACGACGTCACGGTCTCGACGCTGACCGCCAGTTTTGATCATGCCAATTTGCGCTCGCTCTGGCAGTCCTATCAGGCAGAACACAACCTCGGCCAATCAAACGCCGACAGCGATGAGCTATTGCTGAGCATGGGTATAAAAACCCATCCAATCACTGATTACAGCCTCGGCATCGCGGTCAACTTCGCCGACGCGGTGAACGTGCAACTGTCCTGGGAGCTTGTTCGATGATCGTTATTCAGGAACTTCATCAATGCGACGGTGAGTTGCGCCTGCCGCAACCGTCGGCTGCGCACGAGTGGGACGGGCAGAACTGGATTTTCAATGCAGATAGGCAGATTGCACTGGATCTGCAGGAAGCCGAACGCCTTTGCGCCAAAGTTGACGCCGCCGCCGACAACGCTCGCAACGCACTGGCTGGTGATCCACTCAAGGCCATGGAGTACGCACAGGCCGCCGCAGACGCTCAGGCTTTCAGCGACGCCGGATACCCGAAAAAGGAAGTGCCACTTTCGGTCGCAGCGTGGGTCGCGAAAGGCCGCACGGCCAAACAGGCGGCGGAGCAGATTCTGAGTAAGGCGGAGCAGTTGACTGAGCATTTGCTCACGCTGCGCACCTTGCGCCTGAAGGCCAAGGCGCAGATTCGCGCACAGGCGGGCAAGGGCAAGGTCGATTTGGCGCGCGGCGCGGCAGACGATGCGTTGATCGGGATTCGTGCCCTGATCAACGGTATATCCAGCTAGGCAACAAGGTCCACTTCTACGTCACCGACGCCACGCGATATGGGCTTGTTTAGTTTGTACATCATTTGGCCTGTGGCGCCCCGCGCGACCGCAAGGATCGAAGTCATCGTTAAGGAAAAAGACAATGGATTATCCAATCAGTGTGCCAAGCGCAGGCTTGGTCAATGGCATGTTTGTTGATGAGGACGCGCTCGCGGGCACACCCGGCTCGTTGATTCCCGCGAGTTGGGGCAACGGCGTGACGCAGGAAATTCTCGGCGTTGTGCGGGCCGCTGGAATGACACCGACCGAGACTTCAAATACACAAATGCTCGACGCGCTACGTAGCTCGCAGCTCTTCAAAACCCCGGCGCAATTCGATTTCAGCCGTTCAGTGGCTACAGCCGAGTTCGTGCAGCGTGCACTGGGCAATCACGCAGGGTCTCGTGACATCGCAGCCACGGCGCAACTTTCTCTTGCGGATGTGGGATGGGCGATCGGCCTGGGCGGAAACTCGGCCTATACCGTGTCTTTGCCAGACATCAAGTCAGTTCCCAATGGCGCAACGTTCACGCTGCATTGCCGTAGCAACGCCCCGGTCACTATTGCCTGTACAGGCATTGCGAAAATAAGCCCGCAAGGAGCTGAACTGACCTCGATTGTCATGAACAGTGGTGAGAGCGCCACCGTCGTCAGGGAAAACGGAGTCTGGGCAGTCCACGGCACCGCGAGTCTCAAATATGCCGCACTGTTTTCAGGGTTGACGGCTAACCCCGGGTATCAGAAGCACGCCAGTGGGAACATAGATCAATGGGGGACCGGCATTACGGATGCCAACGGTGAAATGTGGGTCAATTTCCCGGTTTCCTTCCCGAATGGTTTTTTCTCATGTGTCGCCAACCATGCCGGTGGCGAAGCGGCCATCGTGATTGTTGTCGGAGGCACCGCCACCAAGCAAGGCGTTCGCTTGAAAGTGCGCAACGCGGTCAACCAGCCTGGCGCTGGCTGGACCGTGTTTTATTTTGCCAAGGGTTATTGAATGAATACTACCAACGTGCTTTTCAGCGCCGGTACGCGAGGCGTGTATGTACCGGGTATCAATTCGTCGGACATTCCTGACGATGTCATCGAAATTCCCCAAGCCTATTGGATCTCGCTGCTGCAGCAACTGTCGGTCACCGCGAAAGCTATTGGCGTGCATGCTGAAAGCGGTTATCCGGTCCTGGTCGATCCACCGCCTCCTTCGGCAGAGGCGGCCGCAGGCTTCGAGCGCACCTGGCGCAACGCCCAGCTTGCCGCCACTGACGGCCTGGTCGCACGCGACCGTGATGAACTGGAGGACGGCCGCGGCACAACATTGACCACTGAACAATATGCCGAACTGCAAACTTATCGACGGGCGTTGCGCGAGTGGCCGCAAGGCTCATTCTTCCCGTCCAGCGTGCATCGGCCGGTGGCACCGAGCTGGCTGTCTGCTGCGCTTTAAAACATCAGGAACGTGATATGGATTATCCGAAAAGCATTCCGGGCTCAGGTCTGGAAAACGGCAGGTTTGTCGACGAAGACCCGATTGCAGGGAAGCCGGGGTCACTGATCCCGGCGAGTTGGGGGAACAGTGTTACCGAGGAAATACTCAATGCAATCACGGCTGCTGGCCTGACTCCTGATGAAAATCAGACCCATCAATTGGCTCAAGCCATTCGACAGTTGTCCAGACCTGATCCGCTGCAAGCGTTTCCGATGCAGGTCTATCGCAAGAATCTGTTGATCAATGGCGATTTCCGAATCTGGCAGCGTGGTGCGAGCAATCAGGCGCCAAATGTCGGCGGGTACGTGGCTGATCGTTTCCGTTGTGACTGGAACGGAAACGCCGGAGTGAGCATCACACGGCAAAATTTTGCTCTCGGGCAAGGCGAGGTCTCTGATGAGCCGGCCTGTTTCCTGCGCTGGCAGCAAACGTCCGCAGGGGCGGGAGCTACCGTTCACAAAATTTCCCAGAATATAGAGTCGGTCAGAACGCTCGCCGGAAAAACGGCAACGCTGACGTTTTGGGCTCGATCCGATGCCGTGCGGCCTTTGCAAATAACGATTGCGCAGCAATTCGGGGTAGGTGGATCGGCAGCCGTTGGGAAGCTGATTGATACGTTTCAACTGAACACAGTGTGGACGCGCTACACCGCAACGTTTCAGGTGCCTGCCATTGCGGGGAAAATGCAAGGCAGCGGCGACTGTCTGACATTGGCGTTCGATCTGCCTCTCAACGTGCTGCAAACGGTCGATCTGACACAGGTCCAATTGGAGGAGGGGCCTGTATCCACGCCCTTTGAACTTCGTCCCTTAGCGCAGGAGCTGGCGTTATGTCAGCGCTATTATGAAAAGTCATTTGCTTCCGGGTTGCCGGTCAAAGCCAATAATGGCACCAATACCTGTATCTCGACGTTTACTCAGGTTCCGGCAGGAAATACCGGCCAATACGGGATGACGATCGGCTTTCTGGTTCAGAAAAGGGTTCAACCTACAGTCACTGCCTATAGCCCGGCGGACAGCAGTAACCAGGTCTGGAATCAAACGATCAGCAAAGCTTGCACCGGCACGCTACTTCAAGGCGTAACGGATCGTAGTATTTCTTTTGCTACTGTCACGCCAGTCGGCAGCGCACCGGGGCAGACTTTGCAACTGGAATGGACAGCGGACGCTGAAATCTAGGAGCGACACTCATGGCTTATCAACTAAGTGCTTGCGGCGTGTTGCGCCTGTCTGATTGTGCATTTATTCCACAGGACTCCAATAATCGCGACTGGCTAGAGTTCCAGCAGTGGCAGCTCTCGGGCGGGCAGGTGCTACCGGCGGATGGGGGACTCGCGGAAACTGGTGCGACCGGCACCCTGAAAACTCTGGCAAATAAATGGCTGGCAACCATCAACCGCCAGCCGTGATTCAATCGGGACAACATCCAGGGAGGATCAAGCATCATGCAATTAACTGAAAAACACCTTATCGACATCATGCCCAACGCCCGCTCCCAAGCGGGCGTTTTTGTTTCTGCACTCAACGCTGCGATGGCCAGGCAGCGCATCGATACGCCCAAGCGCATCGCGGCGTTTCTGGCACAGGTCGGTCACGAGTCGGGCCAATTGCGCTACGTGCGCGAACTGGGCAACAACCAGTACCTGAGCAAATACGACACCGGCACGCTGGCGCTGCGTCTGGGCAATACTCCGGAAGCCGACGGCGACGGGCAAAAGTATCGCGGGCGTGGACTGATTCAGATCACCGGCCGGGCAAATTATCGTCAGTGCAGTCTCGGCTTGTTTGGCGATGAGCGTCTGTTGGCATTGCCCGAATTGCTCGAGCAACCGCAATGGGCGGCAGAATCGGCGGCGTGGTTCTGGGCGCAGAAGGGCTTGAACGAACTGGCCGACGCGGACCAGTTCAACACCATCACCCGGCGGATCAACGGCGGGTTGAACGGCTTGCAGGATCGCCTGGAAATTTGGGCACGGGCGAGGGCGGTGCTATGTCCGGCTCCTGGCGGGTGATTGGCCTGTTGTTGCTGGTGGCGGGGGCTTTCGCCGCGGCGTGGCAGTTTCAGGGCTGGCGTTACGGGCGGCAATTGGCCGACCAAGCGCGGTTAAACGCCGAAACGCAAAATCAACTCACTCTGACCGCCGCCACCGCGCAACAGGCCGAGCAGGATAAACGCCTGGCGCTGGAGCAACGGCTCGCGGCGAGTGAACAAACCCATTACCGAGCGCTGAGCGATGCCCAACGTGATCAGGATCGCCTGCGCGATCGCCTTGCTACTGCCGATGTTCGGCTGTCGGTCCTTCTCGACGCCGGCGACGTTGCCCACGGCTGTGCGGTGCCAGCCACCGCCGGCACCGGCGGCGTGGATTCTGCAGCCGTACGCGCCCGACTTGACCCGGCGCATGCTCAACGAATTATCGCCATCACCGACACCGGCGACCGTGGATTGATTGCCTTGCAGGCTTGTCAGGCCTATGTCAGAGCACTGGCGCCCGAACATCTTGAATGATTCTGTGTATTGAAAGCGCGTCCGGCTCGTGTACGGTGAAGACATTCCACACGATCCGGAGCTCGCCGTGAAAGAGACCACCCAACTGGCCGCAGAACTGGGCCGACGTCTGCAAGTGCTCAATGCCCATGTCACCACCGCCGAGTCCTGTACCGGTGGCGGTATCGCCGAAGCGATTACGCGGATTCCGGGCAGTTCGGCCTGGTTTGAAGCGGGGTACGTGACGTATTCCAATCGGCAGAAGACACGGCAGCTGGATGTGCCGGGCGATTTGTTCGAGACGGTAGGGGCGGTCAGTCGCGAAGTGGTCGAGGCCATGGTGCGCGGTGCGCAGCAGCACAGCCTGGCGCATTTTGCCGTGGCGGTCAGCGGTGTTGCCGGCCCCGACGGCGGCACGCCGAACAAGCCAGTCGGCACGGTATGGCTGGCCTGGGGTGTTGGCGATGAGGTTTACAGTGAGGTTCAGCACTTCCCCGGCAACCGTGATGAAGTCCGCCGACAAACGGTGAAGGCCGCGCTAGAGGGGCTTGTGCGACTAGCGGCACGAGAAATCGAAAATCAGGGGTAGGCGATCTTCGAACGCTGTGGAATAATACTGGCTACTTATACAGGTGTTGGCCGTCAGGCCTTATTGATTACGTGAGGACTTTAATGGACGACAACAAGAAGAAAGCCTTGGCTGCGGCCCTGGGTCAGATCGAACGTCAATTCGGCAAGGGTGCCGTAATGCGTATGGGCGATCAGGACCGTCAGGCGATCCCGGCCATCTCTACTGGCTCTCTGGGTCTGGATATCGCACTCGGCATCGGCGGTCTGCCAAAAGGCCGTATTGTTGAAATCTACGGTCCTGAATCCTCCGGTAAAACCACACTGACTTTGTCCGTGATTGCCCAGGCGCAGAAAGCCGGCGCGACCTGCGCATTCGTCGACGCCGAACACGCGCTCGATCCAGAGTACGCCGGCAAGCTGGGCGTCAACGTCGATGATCTGCTGGTTTCCCAGCCGGACACCGGCGAACAGGCCCTGGAAATCACCGACATGCTGGTGCGCTCCAACGCCGTTGACGTGATCATCGTCGACTCCGTGGCGGCACTGGTACCGAAGGCTGAAATCGAAGGTGAAATGGGCGACATGCACGTCGGCCTGCAAGCACGTCTGATGTCTCAGGCGCTGCGTAAAATCACCGGTAACATCAAGAACGCCAACTGCCTGGTCATCTTCATCAACCAGATCCGTATGAAGATCGGTGTGATGTTCGGTAGCCCGGAAACCACCACCGGTGGTAACGCGCTGAAGTTCTACGCTTCGGTTCGTCTCGACATCCGCCGTACTGGCGCTGTGAAGGAAGGCGACGAAGTGGTCGGCAGCGAAACTCGCGTCAAGGTTGTGAAGAACAAGGTGGCTTCGCCGTTCCGTCAGGCCGAGTTCCAGATTCTTTACGGCAAAGGCATCTACCTCAACGGCGAGATGATCGACCTGGGTGTGCTGCACGGTTTTGTCGAGAAGTCCGGCGCCTGGTACGCCTACGAAGGCACCAAGATCGGTCAGGGCAAGGCCAACTCGGCCAAGTTCCTGGCGGACAACCCGGAAATTGCCGCGAAGCTCGAGAAGCAGCTGCGTGACAAGCTGCTGTCGCCAGCGGTGATCGCGGACTCCAAGGCCTCGGCGGTCAAAGAGACCGAAGACGACCTGGCCGACGCTGACCTCTGATACCAGCGATGACCACCGCCGTACTGGATACCCTCGTCGCGGTGCGGCGAACCGCCATGGACCTGCTCGCACGTCGCGAGCATGGTCGAGTCGAGTTGACGCGTAAGCTGCGTCAGCGCGGCGCCGAGGCGGAGCTGATCGAAACAGCCCTCGACCGTTTGACGGAAGAGGGGCTGCTTTCCGAAGCCCGCTACCTTGAAAGTTTTGTTTCCTACCGCGCCCGTTCCGGCTATGGCCCTCTGCGAATTCGTGAGGAACTCAGTCAGCGGGGTTTGCAACGTACCGATATCGAAATCGCCCTGCGCGAAAGCGGTATCAACTGGCAGGCGCAGCTTCTGGATACGTGGCAACGCAAGTTCTCCGGGCATCTACCGATTGATGCGAAAGAGCGGGCCAGGCAAGGCCGGTTTCTGGCGTATCGTGGGTTCTCGATGGAGATGATCAACCGCTTGTTCAGCGGTCGAGGGATGGACGATTAGACCGATTCAACAAAAAAGGCCCGCTATTTTTTAGAAAATAGCGGGCTTTTTTTTGCCTTCAAATTACGTTGAAAGGTTCGCGTGAGTGTTGTGCTGTGGGCGATTTTGAATAGGCCCGGTTTTCCGGCAGGTTGATGAAGTCCACCAACTCTCTCAGACGACCATGGGTACGGCCATTGAAGGCAAACGCCAGCCGCGTCAGGTGGCTGAACTGTGCATCGTCGTGTTCTTCGCCGTTGTAGGCATGTTGGTGGAACTGGTCGCTCAGGCACAGATCAGCAAATTCCTCCTGCATCTGCGTCAGTGCTTGGTCGCTGAGCTTGTGGTTCATGCGAATCACAAATTGCCGCTTGAGCCAGCGGCTGGAGTGGAAGTTGCTATAGAACTGATTGATCTCGTCCACCGCGTCTTCAACGCTGTAAACCAAGCGCATCAACTTCATATCGGTCGGCAGGATATAGCGGTTTTCTTCCAGCTGATTGCGGATGAAGTCCAGCGCACCTTGCCAGAAGGTACCGCCCGGAACATCCAGCAACACCACCGGCACCAATGGGCTTTTGCCGGTCTGAATCAGCGTCAGCACTTCCAGCGCTTCATCAAGGGTGCCAAACCCGCCTGGGCACAGCACCAGCGCATCGGCCTCTTTGACGAAGAACAGTTTGCGGGTGAAGAAAAAGTGGAATGGCAACAGATTATCGGTGCCGTCGACGGTGGGGTTGGCATGTTGTTCGAAGGGCAGGGTGATGTTGAAACCCAAACTGTGGTCACGCCCGGCTCCTTCGTGGGCGGCGGCCATGATGCCGCCGCCGGCGCCAGTGATGACCATCATCTCTGCACGCGTCAGCGCTGCGCCGAGTTCGCGGGCCATCGCGTATAGCGGATGTTCCACTGGCGTACGTGCCGAGCCGAACACGGTGACTTTGCGCCGGCCCTTGAATTGTTCGAGCACGCGGAACGCCTGCTCCAGTTCACGCAGGGCTTGCAGGGTGATCTTGGCGTTCCAGCGGTTGTGGTCTTCCTGAGCCATGCGCAGCACGGTCAGGATCATGTCGCGGTAGATGGGGATGTTCGGGCTGTCGGTGGAAACACGGTTGAGTTGGGCTTCGACCTGGCTGATGAGGTCGCCGCTTTCTTGAAAATGACGGCTCAAGAGGTCATTCGGTTGATAAGGCATTCAACGTCTCCTTCTGTACAGAGCGGTTAGCCCTGACAACCAGCGTCCGGGTCGCACTGCAAAAACACACAGGGCCGGCAGTTCCATTTCTGCCGTTAACGAATGATCGGGAATACTCTCAATCTAGACCCTCGCACGCATTCGCGCTGACTTGAACAGTGCGCTGTAACGTTTTGTCTGGCAACCGCTTACTGATTTGCGCCAAAGCCCCGCCGCTCGTCTGAACGTGTCGCAAAGGGCCATCACTCTGATTTACTCAAATACAGACGTCGCAAGACAACCTTGCGTTTGCAAGGCAAAGCAATTCAAGGATTCGTGGGTGGCAAGGAGGCGGGATGCATGGTCAGAGTGGTTCTGGAGATCGATACTCAGCTGTATCGAATGTTGCAGGAGTCGGCCGAGACGCATCAATTGAGTCTCGAAGAAGAGTGTTGCCGACGATTGGCCGGCGGCGAACGCCGCTCGCGCTATCTGCAGGCGCTAGTGGCAGAACTGCGCGCCGAGGATGAACAGCGGCGCGCCAAGGCTTCGCGCTGATTACTTCTTTTTCGCTGGCGCGGCTTTCGGGCAATCGGATTCCTGATAGCTGGCCGAACCGATGGCTTTGTTGGTTTTCACTTCGGTGAAGTCGTAACGCATGATCGCGCCCTTGGCCATCAGCTTGCGGTACGACGGGTTGTTGCACACCGACGCGCCCAACTGGAAATACACAGCCTTGGGATCGGCGCGCATCTTGTCGGCGTGGCTCTTTTGCACGCTCAGATGGTTGATCAGCTGTGTGCCTTCGACGGTGTAGCCTTGATCAAGAATGTCTTCATTGATCGCCCGTGGCGTGCCGACGCTGCTTTGGGCGGCGACGTTGCGCAGCTCTCGGTTCAGATTCTGCTCACTCAGGGACGCAGCCTGAGCGGTAAAGGACGACGCCAGCAGAATGGCAGCGGTGGGAACGATAAGGCGCAGCATGAAACTCTCCTGATTCGGTGACTGGTGCTTCGACCCGTCACGGGGCGGTGCGTTCAGTGGCGGCGAATTATAGGTGAGCCGGTCTGGACGGTACAGGCTTGTGGCCGTCGCTCTGGTAAACTGCCGGCCTTTATTGCCCTGCCGAGTGTCGTTCGTGTCGAGTTTCCCTGTCTGCCGGTGTTGCCTGCGATGAACCATGCCCCCAACGCCGTGGCCCGCCTGCGCGATCAGCGCGAGGACGAAGGTATCAAGCCGATTCAGGCGCGCGGCTTTCGCTCCGAGCGTTGCCGCGATTGCCGAGTGATCATCAGTCATTGCCTGTGCGCGTGGCGGCCAAGCGTCGACACCCGTTCTGGCGTGTGCCTGATCATGACCGGCAAGGAAGTGTTCAAGCCAAGCAACACCGGTTGGCTGATTGCCGATGTGGTGCGCGACAACCATGCGTTCATCTGGTCACGCACCGAGCCCGACCCGCAGATGCTTGCACTGCTCAACGATCCGCAGTGGCAGCCGTACCTGGTGTTTCCGGGTGAGTATGTCGAACCGTCGCGGGTGACCAACACGGTGACAGTCGATAGCAGCAAGCGCCCGCTGTTCATACTGCTGGATGCGACCTGGACCGAGGCGCGCAAGATCTTTCGCAAGAGTCCGTATTTCGACCGCTTGCCGATCCTCAGCCTGCTGCCCGACAAACTCTCGCGCTATCGCTTGCGCCGTTCGACCCGCAGCGAGCACCTGTGCACCGCTGAAGTTGCGGCGTTGTGCCTGGAGCTGGCCGGTGACAGCGCTGCCGCTTCGGCGCTGGACGCCTATTTCGATGTGTTCAGCCAGCATTACCTCGGTGCCAAGCAGCAACTGGACATGAATGAATCAACCCCCGCTCACGCCGAGCTGCTGCCTTATATACGAAAGCCGCAGCCGGCGTTGGCCCGATAGTGGCCCATACTGTCCACAGCGCTGGCCATCTTGCTTGACCACCCCGGCTGCGCTGGGCATGCTTGGCGCCGATTAGGGTGCGGCCAAGGTTTGAGACGCCGTGTTTGCTGTTGATTGGCGTTGAACGTGCCCCTGCGGATATCGCTTGAAAGCGCTGTCTCGAGTTGCTTTGGCCAGACCGGAATCTACCGCGTCTGCCATCAAAAACAGGATCATTTGAAAAATGGCCACATACGACATCCTGATTGCCGATGATCACCCCCTGTTTCGCAGCGCGCTGCACCAAGCGGTGACGCTGGGCCTCGGCCCGGACGTGCGACTGGTGGAAGTGGCGAGCATCGCCGAACTGGAAGCCCGCCTGACCGAAAAGGCTGACTGGGATCTGGTCCTGCTGGATCTGAACATGCCCGGCGCCTACGGTTTTTCCGGACTGGTGCTGCTGCGCGGGCAGTATCCGCAGATTCCGGTGGTGATGGTCTCGGCCCAGGAAGAAGCTTCGGTGATGGTCAAGTCCCGCGAGTTCGGCGCCAGTGGTTTCATTCCCAAGTCCAGCGATCTGAGCGTAATTCAGGAAGCGGTGCGCAAGGTGCTCGATGGCGACGTGTTCTGGCCGCCGCAAGCGTTCGAAGCGGTGAGCGTGTCGGATGAGGCGAAAGCCGCCAGCGATGGCCTTGCCAGCCTGACGCCGCAACAGTTCCGCGTGCTGACCATGGTCTGCGAAGGTCTGCTGAACAAGCAGATCGCTTATGAGCTGAGCGTGTCGGAAGCGACCATCAAGGCCCACGTCACGGCGATCTTTCGCAAATTGAACGTGCGCACCCGCACGCAAGCGGCTTTACTGCTGCAACAACTTGAGTCAATTCCGAGCCAGTGATGGCTGGCGGTTTCACGCTTTTTTGACTTTCGTTGATCTAGCTTCCCCACACCTTTTTGGCTGGTTTCTTTCTTATGTCACCTTTCAAGGGCCAGACCGGCCTGAAACGCATCCTCAACGCGTCCGGCTATTCGCTCGACGGCCTGCGCGCCGCCTTCACCGGCGAAGCGGCATTCCGCCAACTGGTGCTGCTCAACGTGGTGCTGATTCCGCTGACATTCTTCCTCAATGTCAGCCGGGTCGAGCAGGCGGTGTTGATCGCGGTTTGCTTGCTGGCGCTGATTGTCGAGCTGCTCAATTCGGCGGTGGAAGCGGCCATTGACCGCATCTCGCTGGAATTGCATCCGCTGTCGAAGAACGCCAAGGACATGGGCAGCGCCGCGCAGTTCGTGGCGCTGAGCATGATCGGGCTGGTGTGGGCGGTGATTCTGCTTTAAGCGATGGTCGGCAAGACGATCTCGTCGCTGCGCTGCACCCCGGCGGTGAATGCTCGGCACAGCTCGAGAAACTCGCGCATCGCTGAAGTCTGGTACTTCTGTTTGTGCCAGATGAAATAGAACTGCCGGGCCAGATCCAGATCCGGCGTCTCCACCGGCACCAGACTGCCGCGCCGGAAGGCATCGCGCAGCGCCAACCGCGAAATGCAGCCAATCCCCAGCCCTGATTCCACTGCGCGCTTGATCGCTTCGGTGTGTTCCAGCTCGAGACGAATGTTCAGCGCGCTGCGATGGTGACGCATGGCCTGGTCGAAGGTCAGCCGCGTGCCGGAACCCTGTTCCCGCAGAATCCATGCCTCATGGGTCAGCTCTTCCATTGTCGCACTGCCGCGCTTGGCCAACGGATGCTGCGGCGCACAAAACACCACCAGCTCATCCTCGACCCAACTCTGCACTTCGATGTCCGGGTGGCTGCAATCGCCTTCGATTAGACCCAGATCAATTTCGTAGTGGGCGACCTGCTGCACGATATTGGCAGTGTTCTGCACGTGCAGCTTGACCTGACTTTCCGGGTGGCGCTGCATGAAGCTGCCGATCAGCAGGGTGGCCAGATAGTTGCCAATGGTCAGCGTTGCCCCCACTGATAAAGAGCCGAAACCGGATTTGCCATTGAGCAGGTCTTCGATTTCCTTGGCCTGGTCGAGCAGGGCGACCGCTTGCGGCAACAGTTGTTTGCCCAGGGCGTTGAGGCTCAGGCGTTTGCCGGCGCGGTCGAACAGCTGGCAGCTGGACTGGCGCTCAAGCTCGGTGATCGAAGTGCTGGCCGCCGATTGCGAGAGGTTGAGCAGACCCGCAGCACGGGATACGCTTTCCTGCTGGGCGACGGCGACGAAGACTTGCAGTTGACGGAGAGTAAATCGCATATCGATATAACCGATAACCCTTATCTTAATAATCCAGTTAACAGATATTGTCGTCGCTATTAGAATGCGATGCAATTGCGCATGTTAAGCCTCATTGAGCCGCGCAGACCAATCTCCAGGAGTCAAACGTACATGAGCAACATGAACCACGAGCGTGTCCTCAGTGTTCATCACTGGAACGACACTCTGTTCAGCTTCAAGTGCACCCGCGATCCGGGCCTGCGCTTCGAGAACGGTCAGTTCGTGATGATCGGCCTGCAACAGCCCAACGGCCGCCCGCTTATGCGCGCTTACTCGATCGCCAGCCCGAACTGGGAAGAGCATCTCGAGTTCTTCAGCATCAAAGTGCAGGACGGTCCGCTGACCTCCCAGCTGCAGCACTTGAAGGAGGGCGACGAGATCATCATCTCGAAGAAGCCTACCGGCACGCTGGTTCTTGATGACCTGAACCCGGGCAAGCACTTGTACCTGCTCAGCACCGGCACTGGTCTGGCGCCGTTCATGAGCGTCATTCAGGACCCGGAAACCTACGAGCGCTTTGAGAAAGTGATCCTCGTTCACGGTGTGCGCTACGTCAACGAAGTCGCTTACCGCGAATTCATCACCGAGCACCTGCCGCAGAACGAGTTCTTCGGCGAAGCGCTGCGTGACAAGTTGATCTACTACCCGACCGTGACCCGCGAGCCGTTCGAGAATCAGGGCCGCCTGACTGACCTGATGCGCAGCGGCAAGCTGTTCAGCGACATCGGCCTGCCACCGATCAACCCGCAGGACGACCGCGCGATGATCTGCGGCAGCCCGAGCATGCTCGACGAGACCAGCGAAGTGCTCGACAGCTTCGGCCTGAAAATCTCGGCGCGGATGCGCGAGCCGGGTGATTACCTGATCGAGCGTGCGTTCGTCGAAAAGTAACCTGCGATACCTGTGGGAGCGAGC
>NZ_WBRZ01000112.1:0-16823 GCF_008923895.1 Pseudomonas sp. GXM4 | reverse complement strand
GGCCCTACCGCCCGCCCCCCAAATCAACAAACGTCCCGGTCGCATACGAAGCCTTGTCCGACAGCAGCCAGACAATCGCCTCCGCCACTTCATCCGGCCGCCCGCCCCGGGCCATGGGAATCGCCGATTCGAGCTTGCTGACCCGATCCGGGTCGCCGCTCAGCGCATGGAAGTCGGTGTAGATGTAACCCGGACGCACGGCGTTGACGCGAATGCCCTCGCCCGCCACTTCTTTCGACAGACCGATAGTGAAGGTGTCGAGCGCGCCTTTGGATGCGGCGTAATCAACGTACTCGTTCGGCGAACCGAGGCGTGCCGCGACTGAGGAGACGTTGACGATGCTGCCGCCCTGCCCGCCATGTTTGGGCGACATGCGCAGGATCGCGTGCTTGGCGCAGAGGATCGGCGCCAGCACGTTGGTTTTCATGATTTTGAGGATGCGGAATTCGGACATTTCATCGACTCGCGACTTCTGCCCGACGGTGCCGGCGTTGTTGACCAGCGCGGTGACCCGGCCCAGTTCGGTGTCGACGCGCTGAAACATCGCGATCACTTCGTCTTCGATGCTGACATCGGCGCGGACCGCGATGGCCTGCGCGCCCAAGGCGCGAACCTGCTCGAGTACGCTGTGTGCGGCTTGCTCATCCGACTGGTAGTTGATGCAGATCCGGTAGCCCTGTTCGGCTGCCAACAATGCCGTAGCCGCGCCGATTCCGCGCCCGCCACCGGTGATGACAATGACTTTATCCATGCTGGCCTTCCCCCACGTGCACACGTAACAGTCGGGGGAAGAATAACTGCGATTGGCGGGTTTTGCATGTGGCGCCTATTCGGGCGCCTTCGCGAACAAGCTCGCTCCCACAGGGTCTCTCAGACCACCGCCAGCCGTTGCCCACGCACGATGTCCTGCATGAAGCGCTCCGCCGGCATCGGATGGCCGAGCAGATAGCCCTGCAGCGAGTCACAGCCCAGTTTGGTCAGAAAATCCTGTTGCGCGCCGGTCTCGACACCCTCGGCGACAATCCGCAGATCCAGGGCCTGCCCCAGCGCAACAATCGCCGAGACGATCGCCGCATCATCGCTGTCGTGCTCCAGATCACGGACGAAACCACGGTCGATCTTCAGCTCATTGGCCGGCAGGCGCTTGAGGTACATCAGGCTGGAATAACCGGTGCCGAAGTCGTCGATCGACAGGTCGACGCCCATGTCCGACAGCTCTTGCAGGACGGTCATGCTCGCGTCAGCGTCGCTCATCGCTGTGGTTTCAGTGATTTCCAGGGTCAGGCTGTTGGCCGGCAAATGGTGGGTCGCCAGCGCCTTGGCCACGCTTTGCACCAGCCCGGCATGGCAGAACTGCAAAGCCGAGAGGTTCACGGCAATGCGCCAGTCGGTGTAACCGAGCACGTACCATTCGCGCATCTGCCGGCAGGCTTCGTTGAGCACCCATTCACCCATTGGAATGATCAGCCCGGTTTTCTCCGCCAGATCAATGAACTTGTCCGGCATCAACATGCCATGCAGCGGATGCTTCCAGCGCAGCAGCGCTTCGGCACCGACGGGGCGACCGTTGGCGGCGTCGAATTTGGGCTGGTAATGCAGGCAGAACTGGTTGTGCTCGATGGCCGCGCGCAGGTCCTGCAACAGTTGCAGTTGTTTGCGCGCGTTGGTGTTCATCGACGCATCGAAGAAGCTGTAGCCGTTCTTGCCGCCACCCTTGGCGTGGTACATCGCGGCGTCGGCGTTCATCAGCAGTTCCTGGGCGTTGGCGCCGTTGCCCGGATACAGGGCAATGCCGACACTGGCGGAAATCTGCAGATCATGCTCGGCGACGCGGAACGTGCGACCGATCAGGCCGACCTGACGCGCGGCCAGGCTCAAGGCGTCATTGGGCTCGCTCAAGCGCACCAGCAAAACGAATTCATCGCCACCGATCCGCGCCAGCGTGTCCTGGCTGCGCAAGTCTTCACGCAGACGCGCGCCGACCTCGCGCAGCAATTGGTCGCCCATGTGATGGCCGAATGCGTCGTTGACCGGTTTGAAGCCGTCGAGGTCGATGAACATCAAGGCGAAGCAGCCACCCTGCTCTTGCACCTTTTTGATCGCCTGATTGATGCGGTCGTCGAGCAGCATGCGGTTGGGCAGACTGGTCAGCGGATCGTGCAAGGCCAGTTGGGTGAGCTCGCGGTTGGCCACCGTCAGCGAGTGCGCCAGATCAGCCGTGCGCGCTTCGAGGCGGGCATCGAGAATCGAGGTCAACAGGGCAATCGACAACACCGCCAGCGTGGTGACCACGACCAGACTGTCGAGGCCATTGCCCTTCAAGCCATTGAGTGTCGCGCCGCAGAAACTGCCGTCAGGAAACTGCGCCGCCGCCATGCCGGTGTAATGCATGCCAACAATCGCCACACCCATGATCACCGCCGCGCCGGCACGAATCAGCCGCACATAGGGCGATTGCTGGCGCAGGCGAAAGGCAATCCACAACGCCGCTGCCGAGGCGCCGACGGCAATCAGCAGGGAGGCGCTGAACAATGTCGGGTCGTAATCGATGCCCGGGGTCATGCGCAGCGCGGCCATACCGGTGTAATGCATGGCGCTGATGCCCGCCCCCATGATCAACGCACCGAAGGCCAGTTGCGCCAGGGGCAGCTTCGGCTGGCTGACCAGCCACAAGGCGAAACCGCAGGACAGCACCGCGATCAGCAGCGACAGCGCAGTGAGGGCGAAGTCATAGCCCAGGTCGATCGGCAATTTGAAGGCGAGCATGCCTATGAAGTGCATCGACCAGACGCCAACGCCCATCGCCAACGCCCCGCCCGCCGTCCAGAAATGCACGGCCCGGCCTTTCGCCGTGGCGATGCGCCCAGTCAGGTCGAGTGCCGTGTAGGAAGCCAGAATGGCCACGCACAACGAAATGAAAACCAGGGTGAAGGAGTAGCTGCCGATGAGCATGGACGTTCTCGTGACAAGCCGAAACCGTACTGCTTCCATTCTCGGTCGGGCAAATGCGGCGATTGTACTGATTGCGCGAAATAACGCACTGACAAAGTAACCAAAATGCCATCAAGCCGATGAAACGCTTGTTCGATCGTCCTACAAGGCTCTGCGGTGGGCTTTAAGCACAACTTGTGAAAGCGATCTCACGCCGGCCACAAATCCCTGTGGGAGCGAGCCTGCTCGCGAAGGCGTCGGCACAGCCACCATCTCACTCGACTGACCCACCGCTTTCGCGAGCAAGCTCGCTCCCACAGGTTCAGCGGTTGTCGCTGACGTCCAGTTGGCCGTCCCAGCCGCCGCCCAGTGCGGCGATCAGTTGCACGCTGGCAATCAATCGACTCTGCAGAATATTCAGCACACTACGTTCGTTACTCAGCGCCGTGGCCTGCACCACTACCACATCGATATAGGCAATCAGCCCGGCCTTGTACTGGTTTTCCGTCAGGCGCAGGGAATCGCGAGCGGCATCCAGCGCTTCCTGGCGTACCGCCGCTTCGTCTTCATACACCTTGAGCTGGACCAGGTAGTTTTCCACTTCGCGGAAACCGTCGAGCACGGTCTGGCGGTAGCGCGCGACGGTTTCGTCATAGGCCGCCTCGCTGCGGTCGACCTCGGCCGAACGAATGCCACCGTCGAACAGCGGCAAAGAAAGCTGCGGGCCGACCGACCAGAAA
The DNA here is from genome assembly GCF_008923895.1 of Pseudomonas sp. GXM4. Taxonomy (NCBI): domain Bacteria; kingdom Pseudomonadati; phylum Pseudomonadota; class Gammaproteobacteria; order Pseudomonadales; family Pseudomonadaceae; genus Pseudomonas; species Pseudomonas sp. GXM4. The sequence continues at coordinate 13,152 of NZ_WBRZ01000112.1, read as the reverse complement.
CGGTTCGGCAGGCTGATCAGGTTTTTCGAGGTACTGCTGCTGTAGCCGCCGCTCAGGCTCAGGGTCAGGTCCGGGTAATACGCGGCTTTCGCCACGCCGATGTTGGCATTGGCGGCAATCACCGAGCGTTCGGCTGAAGCGATGTCAGGACGGCGTTCCAGCAGTTGTGAAGGCAAGCTCAGCGGTACCTGCGGCAGATTCGGGATGCTCTGGCTTTCGGCAATGCTGAAGTTGGCCGGTGCTTCGCCGGTCAGGACGGCAATAGCGTTTTCAAACTGTGCGCGCTGCCAGATCAGGTCGACGAGATCGGCCTGGGTGCTTTTCAACTGGGTTTGCGCCTGCGCCACCGCATCGCGCCCGGAAACCCCGGCGCGGTACTGGTTCTGGGTCATCTTCAGCGAACGCTCATAAGCGGCAACGGTGGCCTCAAGCAAACGCTTCTGCTGATCGATCACGCGCAGTTGCAGGTAGTTCTGCACCAGCTCCGATTGCTGACTCAGACGCATCGCTGCCAGATCGGCAAAACTCGCCTGGGCGTTGGCCTCATCCGCCTCCAGCCCACGGCGCAGCTTGCCCCAGACATCGGCTTCCCAACTGACGCCCAGTTGCGCGGTGTAGGTATCACGAATACCGCTTGAGGAACTGCTCAGGCTCGAACTGCTGCTGCCGGTGCCCTGACTGGAGCGGTTCTTGCCCAGACTCAGGTCGACGCTGGGGTAAAACGCCCCGCGTGCACTGCGCACCAAAGCCTGCGCCTGACGAAACTGCGCTTCAGACTGGGCGACGGTCTGGTTGGAGCTGTTGAGTTTTTCGATCAAGGCGTTGAGCTGTTGGTCGCCGTACAACTCCCACCAGGCGTCACGGGCCAGCGAGTCGCTTGGGTTGGCCTGACGCCAGCCTTCGGCTTCCTTGAACTGAGCGATTTCGGCAGTTTGCGGGCGCTGATAGTCCGGGCCGACCGCGCAAGCGCTGAGCAGCGCCACGCACAGTGACAGGCTCAACAGGCGCGAGCCGCGGACGGTGGCCAATTGGAGAAGCGAACGGTCAGTCATAGCGGAGTTTCCAGAGCGGCATCAGTGCGCACGCCACGCCATTTGTTGAAGCGATGGCGCAGCTTGTCGAGATAAAGGTAAACCACCGGGGTGGTGTAAAGGGTCAGGACCTGGCTGAACACCAGGCCGCCAATGATGGTCAGGCCCAGCGGCTGGCGCATTTCCGCACCCTCGGCACGGCCGAGCAGCAACGGCAAGGCGCCGAGGATCGCGGCCAGCGTGGTCATCAGAATCGGTCGCAGGCGTTGCAGGCAGGCGCTGCGGATCGACTCCAGCGGCGACAGGCCCTGATGACGCTCCAATTGCAGCGCCAGATCGATCATCAGAATGGCGTTCTTTTTCACCACGCCGATCAGCAGGAATATCCCCAGCAGGGAAATCAGGCTGAACTCGCCCCCCAGTGCATAGATCGACAGCAACGCGCCAACCCCGGCCGAGGGCAAGGTCGAAAGAATGGTCAGCGGGTGGATGTAGCTTTCATACAGCACGCCGAGCACCAGATACACGGCCAGCAACGCACCGAGGATCATGAACGGCTGGCTCTTCTGCGTGGCCGCGAAGGCGTCAGCGGTGCCGGCCATTTTCGCGATCACATCCTCCGGCAGGCCGACCTTGGCGATCGCCCGTTCAATGGCGGCACTGCCCTGCTCTACGGTCACGCCTTCGGCCATGTCAAAGGAAATGCTTTCGGACGCGAACTGGCCTTCATGACTGACCCGGTCGTTTTCCAGGCTGTTTTCGTAATGGGCGAATGTCGACAGCGGCACCCTCGCACCGTCAGCGGTAATCACCTCGACCTGCTTGAGCGTCACCGGATCCTGGGCGTATTTCGGATTGACCTCCATCACCACCTGATACTGGTTGAGGCTGTCGTAGATCGTCGAAATCTGCCGCTGGCTATAGGCGTTGTTAAGCACGGCGGTGACCATGTTCATGTCGACCCCCAGGCGTTTCGCCTGATCACGATCGACAATCAGCGTCACCTGCTGCGCCCCGGCACCTTCGCGGGCATCGATGGCGGTCAGCTCGGGCAAGGCACGCAACGCGGTGACCACTTTCGGGAACCACTTGCGCAGCTCGGCGAGGTCGCCGCTTTGCAGGATGTAGGTGTATTGCGAACTGGTCTGCTCGCGGCCGCCACCAAACTGCAGATCCTGGTCGGCCATCAGCATCAACTGCGCCCCTGGCACCTTGGGCATTTCCTTGCGCAGGCGTTCTATGACCTTCTGCGCTGAAAGCTGGCGCTCCTTGATCGGTTTCAGGCGCACGATCATGAAGGCATTGTTGGTGCCGTTGTTGCCGCCAATGAACCCGGCCACGCTTTCCACCGCTTCATCCTTGAGCACGGCGCGGCGGAAGGTTTCCATTTTCGGCTGCATGACGTTGAAGGACAGACCGTCGTCGCCACGCACGAAACCGATCAACTGGCCGGTGTCCTGCTGCGGCAGGAAGGTTTTCGGCACCACCACATACAGCGCAATGTTGACACCAACGGTGAGCAGCAGACTGAACAAGGTAAGACGGCGATGACGCAATACCCAGTCGAGGCTGGTGGCGTATTTGCCGACCATCCAGTCGTTGGTCTTGTGGCTCCAGCGTTGCAAGCGGTTTTCCTGGCCCGGGGTGTGCGGCTTGAGCCAGCGCGCGCAGAGCATCGGTGTCAGCGTCAGGGAAACCACCAGCGACACCACGATTGCCGCCGCCAGGGTGATGGAAAATTCGCGGAACAGGCTTTCGACCAACCCGCCCATGAACAGGATCGACAGGAACACCGCCACCAGCGAGACGTTCATCGACAGCAGGGTAAAGCCGACCTCCTTGGCCCCGAGGTACGCAGCCTGCATCGGCTTGACGCCTTCGTCGATGTGCCGGGAAATGTTTTCCAGCACCACGATGGCGTCGTCCACCACCAGACCTGTGGCGAGAATCAGCGCCATCAGCGACAGGTTGTTCAGCGAGAACCCGTACAGGTACATCACCGCGAAAGTACCGACCAGTGACACCGGCACCGCCAGGGTCGGGATCAGCGAGGCGCGGAAGTTACCGAGAAACAGGTACACCACCAGCACCACCAGGGCGACGGCGATCAGCAAGGTCATCTCGGCTTCGTGCAGCGTGGCCTTGATCACCGGCGAGCGATCCATGGCCAGATTGAGTTTGACGCTGGCCGGCAGCACCGCTTGCAGCGCGGGCAACTGCGCCTTGATCTCGTTGACCGTCTCGATGATGTTGGCGCCGGCCTGACGGTTGATCACCAGCAATACCGCCGCGTCGTCGTTGAAGAAACCGCTGTTGTAACGGTCTTCGACGCCATCGCTGACTTTCGCCACATCCTTGAGACGCAATGCGGCGCCGTCGGCGTAGTGAATGATCAGCGACTCATAATCCTTGGCTTTCTCCAACTGGTCGTTGGCCTGGATCTGCCACAAGCGCTCGCCGTCCTCGACCGAACCCTTGGGCCGCCGTACGTTAGCGTCGGCAATGGTCTTGCGCACATCGTCGAGGGCCACGCCGTACTGGTTCAGCGCCTGCGGCTCGAGTTCGATGCGCACCGCCGGCAGCGAACTGCCACCGATCTGCACTTCACCAACGCCCTGCACTTGCGACAGGCTTTGCGAGAGGATGGTCGAGGCCAGATCGTAGAGCTGGCCTTTTTCCAGCACATCCGAAGTCAGCGACAGCACCATGATCGGCGCCTGCGACGGGTTGACCTTTTTATAGGTCGGCATGCTGCGCATCCCGCTCGGCAGCAGATTGCGCGAGGCGTTGATCGCCGCCTGCACTTCCCGCGCCGCGCCGTTGATGTCGCGGTCGAGGTCAAATTGCAGAATCACCCGCGTCGAACCCTGACTGGAGCGGCTGCTCATGGTGTTGACGCCGGCAATCGCACCGAACGAACGCTCCAGCGGCGTGGCCACCGTTGAAGCCATAACCTCGGGACTAGCGCCCGGCAGACTGGCCTGAACCACGATCACCGGGAAATCCATCTGCGGCAGCGGCGATACCGGCAACAGACCGAAGCTGACCCCGCCGAGCAACATGATGGCCAGCGAGAGCAGCATGGTTGCCACGGGGCGTTTGATGAAAGGTCCGGAGAGGTTCATAGCGTCGAGCTCCAAGCTGCAAGCTGCGAGCTACAAGCTGTTCCTGCGCGCGCAGGCTGCTGTTTTCTTGCAGCTTGAAGCTTGCAGCTTGAAGCTGCTTTCACCACGCCGCTCACACCACCTCTCCCGCGACAGGCTTGGTCCAACGCCGCCCCAACCGATCAAAAGCCAGGTAAATCACCGGCGTGGTGAACAGCGTCAACACCTGGCTCACCAGCAAACCGCCGACCATCACCAGACCCAACGGCTGACGCAGTTCCGCGCCAGACCCCGTGGCCAGCATCAGCGGCACCGCGCCGAACAACGCCGCCAGCGTGGTCATCAGAATCGGCCGGAAGCGCAGCAACGCCGCTTGATAGATCGCCTCCGCCGGGGCCATGCCCTGGGTGCGTTCAGCGTCGAGGGCGAAGTCGATCATCATGATCGCGTTCTTCTTGACGATACCGATCAGCAGGATGATGCCGATGATCGCGATCATGCCCAAATCGTTGCCACTGAGCAGCAACGCCAGCAAGGCGCCGACCGCTGCCGACGGCAAGGTCGAAAGAATGGTGATCGGGTGGATGTAGCTCTCGTAGAGCACGCCAAGGACGATGTACATGGTCACCACCGCCGCCAGAATCAGCAGCAAGGTACTCGACAGCGAAGCCTGGAACGCTTGCGCCGCGCCCTGGAACTGAGTCTGCACGCCGACCGGCATGCCGATGTCCTGCTGCACCTGCTCGATGATGTCCACGGCATGCCCCAACGCCACGCCCGGCGCGAGGTTGAACGACATCATCACCGCCGGGAACTGTCCGATGTGGGTGATCGCCAATTGCGCCTGACGCTCTTCAACATGCGCCAGACTCGACAGGCGTACCTGCGCACCGTCGGTGGTCTTGACGTGAATCTGATCCAGCGCCTGCGGGCCGATCTTCTCCCCGGCCTGGGCTTGCAGCACCACGCGGTACTGGCTGGCCTGGGTGTAAATGGTCGAAATCTGCCGCTGGCCGAACGCGTCGTACAGCGCATCGGTGATATTCGCCACCGACACGCCAAGGCGCGATGCGGCGTCGCGGTCGATCACCAGATAGACCTGCAAGCCTTTGTCCTGCAGATCACTGGCCACGTCGGTCAACTCCGGACGCTGCGCCAGGGCTTCGACCAGACGCCCGCTCCACTGGCTGAGCAATTCGGAGTCCGGCGAAGACATGCTGAACTGATACTGCGTGCGGCTGACCCGATCCTCGATGGTCAGGTCCTGCACCGGCTGCATGAACAGCCGGATGCCGACCAGTTTGTCCAGTTGCGGTTGCAGGCGCGCGATCACTTCGCTGGCCGTCAGATCGCGCTCGCCGTGGGGCTTGAGGTTGATCAGCAAGCGGCCGCTGTTGAGCGTGGCGTTGTCGCCGTCGACGCCAATGTAGGACGACAGGCTCTGCACCGCCGGATCTTCGAGAATGATCTTCGCCAGTTGCTGCTGCCGCTCGCCCATCGCCGCGAAGGAGATCGACTGCGGCGCTTCGGAAATGCCCTGAATCACGCCGGTGTCCTGCACCGGAAAGAAACCCTTCGGCACGATCACGTACAGGAACACGGTCAACGCCAGTGTGCCGATGGCGACCAGCAAGGTCAGCGGCTGATGCTTGAGCACCCAGCGCAGCATCCGCCCGTATTCCTTGATCATCCAGTCGATGAACGCACCGCTGGCGCGGTAGAAACGGCCTTGCTCGTGCTCCTGCGGTTCACGCTTGAGCAGGCGCGCGCACATCATCGGCGTCAGGGTCAGCGACACCACCAGGGAAATCAGGATCGCCACCGCCAGGGTGATGGCGAATTCGCGGAACAGGCGCCCCACCACGTCGGCCATGAACAGCAGCGGAATCAGGACGGCGATCAGCGACAGGGTCAGGGAAATCAGGGTGAAGCCGATCTGTTTCGCGCCCTTGAGCGCGGCCTGCATCGGGCTGTCACCCTCTTCGATGAAGCGCGAAATGTTCTCGAGCATGACGATGGCATCGTCGACCACGAAGCCGGTGGCAATGGTCAGCGCCATCAACGTCAGGTTGTTCACCGAGAAACCGGCGAGGTACATCACGCCAAAGGTGCCGATCAGCGACAGCGGCACGGCAACCGAGGGAATGATCGTCGCACTGGCGCGGCGCAGAAACAGGAACGTGACCATGACCACCAGCGCGATGGCGATCAGCAGTTCGTGTTGCACGTCGGTGACCGAGGCACGGATGGTCTGGGTGCGATCCGTCAGCACCGTGACGTCGAGGCCGGCCGGCAGGTTGTCGGTGATGCTCGGCAGCAAGGCCTTGATGCGGTCGACCACTTCGATAACGTTGGCGCCCGGCTGACGCTGGATGTTCAGCAGCACCGCCTGATTCTGGTTGGCCCACGCGGCCAGACGCTCGTTCTCGGCGCCATCGACGATTTCCGCGACGTCCTTGAGCCGCAACGGCGCGCCGTTCTTGTAGGTCAGGATCAGATTCGCGTAGTCCTCGGGCGAGGTCAGTTGGTCGTTGGCATCGAGCATCGACACCCGGGTCGGGCCATCGAAGTTGCCTTTCGGCTGGTTGACGTTGGAGGCGCCAATCAGCGTGCGCACGTCCGACAGGTTAAGGCTGTTGGCCGCGAGCGCTTCGGGGTTGACCTTGATCCTCACGGCCTGACGCTGGCCACCAGCGATGCTGACCATGCCGACACCGCTGATCTGGGCGATCTTCTGCGCCATGCGCGTATCGACCAAGTCATTGAGCTTGGGCAGCAGCATGGTTTTCGAAGTGATGGCCAGGGTCAGCACCGGGGTGTCCGCCGGGTTGACCTTGTTGTACACCGGCGGCGCCGGCAGGTCGGTGGGCAGCAGGTTGGTCGCGGCGTTGATCGCGGCCTGCACCTGCTGTTCGGCGACGTCCATGTTGATGTCGAGGCTGAAACGCAGGGTCAGCACCGAAGCGCCGCCGGAGCTGGTCGAGGCCATTTGCGTCAGGCCCGGCATCTGCCCGAACTGGCGTTCAAGCGGCGCGGTGACGGCGCTGGTCATCACGTCCGGACTGGCGCCGGGGTACAGGGTCATGACGCGGATGGTCGGGTAATCGACCTGCGGCAAGGCCGAAACCGGCAGCAGGCGATAAGCGATCAGGCCGGCCAGGACAATGGCCAGCATGCTCAGGGTGGTGGCTACCGGACGGAGGATGAACAGCCGCGAAATGTTCATGCGCCCTTCTTGGCCTTATCGGCTGTGGTCGCATCGGGATTGGCGGCAGATTTGCCTTGCAGGTGTTCGGTCGGCGAGGTCGGCACTTCGCTGCTGTCATTGACCACTTCGACTTCGCTGCCCTCCTTCAGGCGATCGGTGCCTTCGAGCACCACGCGATCACCCGCGGCGAGGCCTTCGGTGACCACGGTGTTGTCACCGTCGCTGGCACCGATTTTCAGTTGGCGAATGGTGACTTTCTTGTCGCCGTCCAGCGCATAGACAAAGGTGCCATTGGTGCCGAACTGGATCGCAGCCGACGGCGCCAGCACTACACCTTTGAGCGTGTCGGCCAGCAAGTGAACGTTGACAAACTGGTTGGGGAACAGCGACTGGTCGCGGTTATCGTAACGGGCCTTGAATTTCAGAGTGCCGGTAGCGACGTCGATCTGGTTGTCGAGGCTTTGCAGCACGCCAGTGGCTTGCAGCTTGGTGTCGCCGCGATCCCACGCTTCGGCAGGCAACTTGGCGCCGCTGCGGTAACGAGCCAGCACGGTGTCGAGGCTGTTCTCCGGCAAGGTGAAGGCCACGCTGATCGGTTGTGTCTGGGTGATCACCGCGAGGAACGTGGTGTCGTTGGCGGCGACGAGGTTGCCGACGTCGACCTGACGCAGACCGACGCGACCGGCAATCGGCGCGCGAATCTTGGTGAATTCGAGATTGAGCTTGGCATCGTTGACCGCCGCCTGATTGGTCTTGACCGTGCCCAAGTATTGGCCGACCAGCGCTTCGGCGGTGTCGAGGGTCTGTTTGGCGATGCTGTCTTCTTTATACAGCCCACGATAACGCTCGACGTCGACCTGGGCGTTTTTCAGTTGCGCCTGATTCTGCAGCAGCGTGCCTTCGGCCTGGAGCAAAGCATTCTGGTAAGGACGCGGATCGATCTCGGCCAACAGGTCGCCCGCCTTGACCATCTGCCCTTCTTCGAAATGAATCTTTACCAGTTCGCCGCCCACGCGGCTGCGCACGTTGATGGTATTGAGCGCGGTGACCGTGCCCAGTGCCTTGTAATACAGCGGGAAGTCGCCCTTCACCGCCGGCGCCACACGCACCGGAATCGGCCCGGTACCGCCGCCGAAGCCCGGCCGCATCATTCCCGAGCGCCCGGTATGCCCAGCGGCCGCTTTGTCGCCGCCCGCCTTGTTAGCAGAGCCGGCGGGCCAGAATTTCCAGCACAGGACAGCGATGACCAACAGGACCAGCAGGCTGATCAGCCAGCGACGGGATTTGCGGGGGGACGATTGCATGGAGTTATTGACCATTGGGCGCGTGGGCTTCTATTACGGGAGGCTGAACGATAAGCACTGAGTGGATTTAAGCAAAGCAGCTTTACCGGCAATTTACCTTCCACTTACGTTTCAAGGTGTGAGGCAAAACCCTGATACACAAATGAAAACGGCCTGGACAGGGCCAGGCCGTTAACAATTGTAAAAGCCTTACTTGAGAACGGACAGTGCCGCTTCGTAGTTAGGCTCCTCAGCGATTTCCTTGACCAGTTCGCTGTGCAGGACGGTGTCGTTTTCGTCCAGCACCACAACAGCGCGCGCGGTCAGGCCTTTCAGCGGGCCGTCAGCAATGGCCACGCCATAGTTTTCAATGAACTCGCTGCCGCGCAGGGTCGACAGGTTCTGTACGTTTTCCAGGCCTTCAGCGCCGCAGAAGCGCGCCTGGGCGAATGGCAGGTCAGCGGAGATGCACAGCACCACGGTGTTGCTGATGTCGTTGGCCTGGGCGTTGAACTTGCGCACGGAGGTGGCGCAGGTCGGGGTGTCGACGCTTGGGAAGATGTTGAGGACTTTGCGCTTGCCGGCGAAGTCTTTCAGGGTGACGTCGGACAGATTGCCGGCTACCAGGGAAAAGGCTGGCGCCTTGGAACCGGCTTGTGGCAACTGGCCGTTGACTTGAACCGGATTGCCTTTGAGGGTGACTTGAGCCATGACTTGAGTCCTTCTGTTTTTTGATTGGAAAGCATGCAAGAGGCGGAAGTTAACCACGAAATCGGCTGACGACCTATGCCCTGTTTGAAATTGTTGGGTGCTGAGCGGTGACATTGTATACAACCCACCGCAGCTTCCCTGTAGGGGGTGAGCCCGCTAGCAAAAGCGTTGTGTCAGGCAGCACATTCGAAACTGATACAGCGAAATGCGAGCAGGCTCACTCCCATACTGAATACGAGTCCAGTGTGGCAGCGAGCCTGCTCGCGAAAAGGCAACCGGCCTTACTGCATCATTTGGCTTCAGATTTGAGTTTCAGATACGACTGATGCAGATCGCTTGCCCAGCCATCGATCACCGCTTTCATGTCGTCGGCTTTCATCACCTGGGAAGAGTTTTCCAGCGGTTTGCCGGTACCTTTGCGCACTACCTGCGCGATGACATGATTGGTCGCGCCGTCCATGAATACCGCTTCGGTGGCCAGCGTGGTTTCCTGGTCGCGGATGCCAGAGGCCGTACTTACCGCTGCGGCGACCAGTGCGATCGGGATCACTTCATAGACTTGCAGGCCTTCGGTCTTGCTGCTGACTGCGGTAATCGCCGGACGCACCACAATTACGCCCGGCCCGGGACCTGCGGCCAACGGCAGCGATTTGCCGAGTTCGCGCTTGAGCGCCTGATCGTAATAGCTGGTGATGCCATTGAGAGTCTGCTGGGGGATTTTCTCGGTGGCTTGCGGCTTCGGGTAGAGCTGGCTTGGCTCTACGTAAACGCTGGTGAATTTATTGATGTCGAGTTTCGGGTCCATCCAGCGCATCACCTCGGCACCAGAGGGTGACTTGGCCTCCTTCAACTGGCTGTAATCCTTGAGAAAGCCGGAATACTGGTCAGGCTCGACGGTTTTGCTGGAACAACCCACCACGCCAAGGGTGGCAATGCACAGCGTGCCCATCACGACGGCTAGCTTCATGCTGTAATTCCTTTGAGAAGGCCAAGACATTTTGCATAGGGGAGATACAGGTATAGCCAAAACCCCGGCAAATGCGATGGCCAATTGCAAAGTTCACATCCGACAGCGCGTGTGCCTCGCCAACCGGTATTACCAGGACGATGTCTCGCCACTGCGCAACGCCATCTCTCGCCGGCTATTGGCGCGCATCGCCTTGATCAGTGATACCGTTCCCACCAGCAGAATCGCCGCACCAAACAAGAAGTCGATGTTGTATAGCTGGAAATCTTCCACCGGCCCGATCAGCAATGTACGCACCACCGCAATTCCCACCAGCGTCGCGAGAAAGTCGATCCCCGGTTCATCGCGGTAGAACACCAGCATCAGCGGCAGGCACAGCACCAGCAGAAGCAACAGCACCACCACCTTGAACGAGCCTTTGCGCTCGACGCTGAACGCGCACTCATGCGCGCCGTAAGGCTTGTAGTCCTCATCGCGAATCATCGAGTTTTTCTCGTTGATGTAGTCGGCGCGGTTGTACTTCTGGATCGGCGTGAAGGTGTTGGACATCTCCATCAGCGTGGTGATGTTCTTGAAGCGCAAGTCGATGCGCTCGCTGCCCTTGAGGTAATACAGCACCGGTTTGTAGCCGTAGCGATAGGTATCGAAGGGGAACGCGGCAGTCTGAGCGTGCACGCCGATTGCGCGAGGCTCAAGTTCGGCGAAGGCGCTTTTATTGGTCGACGAGAGGTTGCGGCTCAGCGGCTGCACCTTGACCTGCTCGAGGAAGATCGGCGTCACGCCGAAAGACCACTGCAACGGTTCCAGACGCAGGCGCAGTTCGTTGCGGCCCAGGTCGTAGCGGTTGAAGGTGCGTTCGGAAACCACCAGCGAACCGCCGACCATGAACTCGCCGCGCAGGTTGTTGGTGACGCGCAAGGTCAGTTGATCCTTGCCCAGCAACGCCGCTTCCGTGGTCGGTGGCGTGCCGCACCATGCGGTGCTTTCGCCGACGCCGCCGAGCTGGCCGTCGCGGTTTTCCTTGAATACATAAAAGTAACTGGCCCACAGCGTCAGCAGCAAAAGCGACGCCGTGAGACCGAGGATTTTTTTGCCCGGACTCACTGATAAGACTCCCTTCTTCGGTTCCATCGTCCAGCCGAAAACCCGCTGGCGACGGCGACTCTACCAAAAGGCCATCAGTGACCCAAGGGAAAATGCCGGATTGGCACCGGACCTAAGGGTTTCCCCGGTACTCGCCTCACCCCCCCAAGGAGCGAGCCTGCTCGCGATAGCGGTGTTTGATCGTTCCCACGCTCTGCGTGGGAATGCAGCCCGGGACGCTCTGCGTCCCAATCTAGGTGCGATCGCGAGGAATCAGGCTCTGCAGTTGCTGCGCCAGAAAATCCGCATCAAACGCAAACGTATCCGGATCCTTCAAGCCATTGGTCTTGCGCCACTGCCACGCACCATCCGCCAGGCCAACCAGGGAAATACTCCCGTACCGCGCCGCCGTCAGCCCCATCACTGCCAGGGAAATCTGCCCGCCGCTGCCCATCACATCCGGCACAAACTCCACCGGTTTGCCGGCAATCACAATGCTCAACTTCTCAGTCTTGAACGTCGAGGTCTCCACCGGCACGCTCGGGCCGGACGCGACATACGCCTCGCGACTCACCTCCAGCAGATTCGGCGCCTTGACCGGTTCAAGCCATTGCTCGATCTGGTCGAACAGCGCGCCAATCCGAGCCGCCCAAGCGGCCGATTGGGTGGTGAACAGTTGCTTCTTGTGCGCTTCGCTTTCGGCATAGTGGCGAAGCATCTCGCCCAGTTGCTGTACGTCGTTCATTGCGGTGTTCCTCGGAAAGGACCTGCGAAGGGTGATAGTGGCAGATCCCCGGCGCGGCGTACGTTTAGTTCTTGCAGATGCACAGTTGCGCGAAAGATCGGCGGTACAGTCAGTCGGTACTGGCGTCGAGTCTCGAACAGAAGGTAACTTCGGGCAGACCTGAATGCTCGACACTGACATTTGCTTGAGGAAATCCAATGCGCACCATCGGCCTTATCGGCGGCATGAGCTGGGAGTCCAGCGCCGAATACTATCGCCTGATCAACCAACAGGTCCGCGAGCGCCTCGGCCCTTTGCGTTCGGCGCAGTTGCTGATGTTCAGCGTCGACTTCGGCCCGGTCGAACAGGCCCAGCACGCCGGGCGCTGGGACGATGCAGCGGCGATTCTGGTGGATGCCGCACGCAGGCTTGAAGCTGGCGGCGCCGATTGCGTGGTGCTGTGTACCAACACCATGCACAAGGTCGCCGAGCAGATTCAGGCCGCGATCAGCATTCCGTTCCTGCACATCGCCGAACCCGCCGCCCAAGCTGCATTGGAAATCGACGCGCGCACGGTCGGGTTGCTCGGCACCGCGTTCACCATGGAGCAGGACTTCCTCAAGCAGCGTCTGATCGCCCAAGGCCTGACCGTACTGGTGCCGGATGATGCCGAGCGCAAAGAGGTGCACCGGATCATCTACGACGAACTCTGCGTGGGCGTGATCAGCGAACAATCGCGAGAAATCTACCAAGGCGTCATCGAATCCCTGACCGCCCGTGGCGCCCAGGCGATCATCCTCGGCTGCACCGAAATCGGCCTGCTGATCAAACCCGAACACAGCGCCCTGCCCCTGCTTGACACCACCGAGCTGCATGCACAGTCGGCGGTGGCGTTCGCACTGGGCGACTGATTCAGGGTTTCGGGCTATTGCGTAGACGGGCCATGCTCAACGTATCGACCCACTGCCCGTCGCGCATTGAAGCGTCGACTGGCAGATTGCATTCGCGAGCAGGCTCGCTCCCACATTTTAATCCGGCCCT
>NZ_WBRZ01000111.1:0-16824 GCF_008923895.1 Pseudomonas sp. GXM4 | reverse complement strand
TTTTGATCTTTTCACGAGCACTGACAGGCCAGATCAAAAGATCGCAGCCTTCGGCAGCTCCTACACGAATAAGGATCATGCTCAGGCCACCTGCGGAACAAGTTGCTGCGCGAGCAGGTGCTTGAGCAGCGCGCGGTAGGCCAGCACGCCACGGCTCTTGCCGTCGAATTGCGAAGGCGTGACGCCCGCCCGGCTGGCGTCGCGCAGACGAGTATCGACCGGGATATAGCCGTGCCAGATGTCGTCGGGGAATTTGTCACGCAGCACGCGCAAGGTGCCCATCGACGCCTGCGTGCGGCGGTCGAACAAAGTCGGCACGATGCTGAACGGCAACGGCTGTTTGCGCGAACGATTGATCATCGCCAGGGTGTTGACCATGCGCTCCAGACCTTTCACGGCGAGGTGCTCGGTCTGCACCGGAATCACCAGTTGCTGGCTCGCCGCGAGGGCGTTGACCATCAGCACACCGAGCAACGGCGGGCTGTCGATGATCGCGTAATCGAAGTCCTGCCACAGTTGCGCCAGACTCTTGGCGATCACCAGGCCCAGGCCACTCTGCCCCGGCGACTGCCGCTCAAGGGTGGCCAGTGCGGTGCTCGATGGCAGCAGGGAAATCCGTTCGTCGCTGGTCGACAACAGCAACTGCCCCGGCAGGCCTTGCGGCACGCTGCCCTTGTGCAGAAACAGGTCGTAGTTGCTGTGCTCCAGGCTGTCGGGGTCGTAGCCGAAATAGCTGGTCATCGAGCCGTGCGGATCGAGATCGACCACAACCACGCGCTTGCCCGCCTCGGCCAGCAATCCGGCTAAAGCGATGGAGGATGTGGTTTTACCGACACCACCCTTTTGATTGGCGACTGCCCAGACTCTCATTCAGTTCGTTCCTCCCGGCCAGGTTGATTGGCCGAGACATGCTTCAGCGTGTTAATGCGGGCGACGGAGAATTGACGGCACTCTCGCGTCCCGGCGTCTTGACCGGGGTCGGTGCAGTTTGTGTGCCAGCGCGCTTCAACGCCGCGTCCGGTTGCGCATTGGCGGTTCCGGTGCCCGTCAGGCTGCGGCGCACATCGAGATTGCGCGACACCACCAGCACCACACGACGGTTCTTCGCCCGGCCTTCGACCGTGGCATTGTTGGCCACTGGCTGGAATTCGCCGTAGCCTACCGATGCCAGTCGCCCAGGGTTCACACCCTGCATGGCGAGCATGCGCACGATGCTCGCCGAACGCGCCGAGGACAGTTCCCAGTTGGTCGGGTACTGCGCGGTGCGGATCGGTTGATCGTCGGTGAAGCCTTCGACGTGGATCGGGTTGTCGAACGGTTTGAGGATCGCCGCGACCTTGTCGATGATGTTGAACGCGATGTCGCTCGGCATGGCGTCGCCGCTGCCAAACAACAGGCTGGAATTGAGCTCGATCTCGACCCACAACTCGTTGCCGCGCACGGTCATCTGGTTGGAGCTGATCAAATCACCGAAGGCGGCGCTGATGTCATCGGCGATGCTTTTCAGCGGATCGCTGGCCCCGGAAATGCCAGCGTCGACCTGCTCGGCATCCTTGACCAGCGGCTTGGCCGGGGTCACGGTTTTCGGTCGTTCGTCGCCGATCGGAATCGGTTTGAGCGAGCGATCGGAGTCGGTAAACACGCCGATCAGCGCTTCGGAAATGACTTTGTACTTGCCTTCGTTGATCGACGAGATCGAGTACATCACCACGAAAAACGCGAACAGCAAAGTGATGAAATCCGCGTAGGACACGAGCCAGCGCTCGTGATTGACGTGTTCTTCCTGGTGGCGACGACGAGCCATGAGGTTATTCCCTTAGTCCATGAAGCCTTGCAGCTTCAACTCAATGGAACGAGGGTTTTCACCTTCGGCGATCGACAGAATTCCTTCCAGCAACATTTCGCGATAACGCGACTGCCGCAACGCGATGGACTTGAGCTTGGCCGCGACCGGCAAGAGGATCAGGTTGGCACTGGCCACGCCATAGATGGTCGCGACGAACGCCACGGCAATGCCGTTACCCAGTTGCGACGGATCAGCGAGGTTGCCCATCACGTGAATCAGGCCCATCACCGCACCGATGATGCCGATGGTCGGCGCGTAGCCGCCCATGCTTTCGAACACTTTGGCCGCTTCGATATCGCGGGATTCCTGAGTGTAGAAATCCACTTCGAGAATGCTGCGAATCGCCTCCGGCTCGGCGCCGTCGACCAGCAGTTGCAGACCTTTGCGCGAGTAGCTGTCAGGTTCGGCGTCGGCCACGCCTTCGAGGCCGAGCAAGCCTTCCTTGCGCGCCGTAAGGCTCCAATTGACCACGCGGTCGATGCCGCCGGCCAGGTCGACACGCGGTGGAAAGAAGATCCAGCCGAGAATCTGCATGGCGCGCTTGAACGCGCTCATCGGCGATTGCAGCAGCGCAGCACCGACCGTGCCGCCGAGAACGATCAGCGCTGCCGGGCCGTTGGCCAGCGCGCCGAGGTGACCGCCTTCAAGGTAGTTGCCGCCGATGATGGCGACGAACGCCATGATGAGGCCGATAAGGCTGAGAACATCCATCAGATACACGCCTCGACGATGTGCTTGCCGATGTCGTCCAGACCATACACCGCGTCAGCCAGATCGGCTTTGACGATGGCCATCGGCATGCCGTAGATCACGCAGCTTGCTTCGTCCTGCGCCCACACCGAACTGCCGCCCTGCTTGAGCAGACGCGCGCCTTCGCGGCCGTCGGCGCCCATGCCGGTCAGTACCACTGCCAGAACTTTGTCGCCGTAGGACTTGGCTGCAGAACCGAACGTGATGTCCACGCACGGCTTGTAATTCAGACGTTCGTCACCCGGCAGAATCTTCACCGCGCCACGGCCGTCGATCATCATCTGCTTGCCACCCGGCGCCAGCAGCGCCAGGCCCGGACGCAGGATGTCGCCATCCTCGGCTTCCTTGACGCTGATACGGCAGAGCTTGTCGAGACGCTCGGCAAACGCTTTGGTGAACGCCGCCGGCATGTGCTGGATCAGCACGATCGGCGCCGGGAAGTTCGCCGGTAACTGCGTCAGTACGCGTTGCAGCGCGACCGGGCCACCCGTCGAGGTGCCGATGGCAACCAGTTTGTAGGCTTTGCGTTTCGGTGCCGGCGACGAAGCACTGGCAGCGGATGCACGGGCAGGCGCAGGCGCAGGTGCAGGTGCAGGACGTGCCGGGACAGGGCTGCTGTGGCTCGTGTGGCTGCCGTAGTTCGACGCTGCCGGAGCAGGCGTCGGCGCTGGCGCAGCGGCGGGAGCCGGCGCGCTGTAGGCACTGAAACGACGATTGCTGCGCGAGATGCTGTGGACTTTCTCGCACAGCAGCTGCTTGACCTTCTCGGGGTTGCGCGAGATGTCTTCGAAATTCTTCGGCAGGAAATCCACCGCGCCGGCGTCCAGGGCATCGAGGGTTACCCGCGCGCCTTCGTGGGTCAGCGAGGAGAACATCAACACCGGGGTCGGGCAGCGCTGCATGATGTGCCGCACTGCCGTGATGCCGTCCATCATCGGCATCTCGTAGTCCATGGTGATCACGTCAGGCTTGAGGGCCATGGCCTGATCGATCGCCTCTTTACCGTTGGTGGCCGTGCCGACCACCTGGATGCTCGGATCCGCCGAAAGAATTTCCGAGACGCGGCGGCGGAAAAAACCCGAATCGTCCACCACCAGGACTTTGACTGCCATAAACACTCCATTAGGTGCAGCGGCGCGTCATCGCGCCGCCGCCCCGGATTCAAATACGCTTTGTGGCGTAACGCTTGAGCATGCTTGGAACATCGAGAATCAGCGCAATGCGGCCGTCACCGGTGATGGTGGCGCCGGACATGCCCGGAGTTCCCTGGAGCATTTTGCCCAATGGCTTGATGACCACTTCTTCCTGGCCGACCAGCTGATCGACGACGAAGCCGATCCGCTGAGTGCCCACCGAAAGAATCACCACATGGCCTTCGCGCTGCTCTTCGTGAGCCGCGGAGCTGACCAGCCAGCGCTTGAGGTAGAACAATGGCAGCGCCTTGTCGCGCACGATCACCACTTCCTGACCGTCGACGACGTTGGTGGTCGACAGGTCGAGGTGGAAGATTTCGTTGACGTTGACCAGCGGGAACGCAAACGCCTGATTGCCGAGCATGACCATCAGCGTCGGCATGATCGCCAGGGTCAGCGGCACCTTGATGACGATCTTCGAGCCTTGGCCCTTGGTCGAGTAGATGTTGATCGAACCGTTGAGCTGGGAAATCTTGGTCTTCACCACGTCCATGCCGACACCACGGCCGGACACGTCGGAGATCTCGGTCTTGGTCGAGAAACCCGGGGCGAAAATCAGGTTGTAGCACTCGGTATCGCTCAGGCGATCGGCCGCGTCCTTGTCCATCACACCGCGTTTTACCGCGATCGAACGCAGGACGTTCGGGTCCATGCCTTTGCCGTCGTCGGAGATCGACAGCAGGATATGGTCGCCTTCCTGCTCGGCCGCCAGCACCACGCGACCGCCACGGGCCTTGCCCGATGCTTCGCGTTCTTCCGGCGACTCGATGCCGTGGTCGACAGCGTTGCGCACCAAGTGGACCAGCGGGTCGGCCAGAGCCTCGACAAGGTTTTTGTCGAGGTCGGTTTCTTCACCCACCAGTTCCAGGTTGATTTCTTTCTTGAGCTGACGTGCGAGGTCGCGAACCAGACGCGGGAAGCGCCCGAAGACCTTCTTGATCGGCTGCATCCGCGTTTTCATCACGGCGGTCTGCAGGTCAGCGGTGACCACGTCGAGGTTCGACACGGCCTTGGACATGGCTTCGTCGCCGCTGTTGAGGCCCAGACGCACCAGACGGTTACGCACCAGCACAAGCTCGCCGACCATGTTCATGATCTCGTCGAGCCGCGCGGTGTCGACGCGCACGGTGGTTTCCGCTTCGCTGGCCGGCTTTTCTGCCGGGGCAGCAGCTGGCGCGCGGGCCGGAGCCGGTGCAGCAGCGGCGGCCGGTTTCGGCGCCTCGGCTTTCGGTTCAGGCTTGGCGGCAGGCTTCGGCGCAGCAGCGGCAGCCGGAGCTTTCGCCGCTGGCGTGGCGACGCTCGACACGGAGCCGGCAGTCGCAGCGCTGGCGTCAAACTTGCCTTTGCCGTGCAGTTCGTCGAGCAGCGATTCGAATTCGTGATCGCTGATCAGGTCACTGCCGGCCGCAGCGGCTGCCGGTGCAGCAGGTGCTGACGGGGCCGAAGCGATGGCCGATTCCAGCGCGTCAACGGCGAAGTTGCCCTTGCCGTGCAACTGATCGAGCAAGGCTTCGAATTCGTCGTCGGTGATGTCCGAGCTGTCGCCCGCAGCAGGCGCGGCCGGCGCTGCTGGTGCCGCCGGAGCGACTGCATCGACAGCAAACTGGCCTTTGCCATGCAGTTGATCGAGCAGCGATTCAAATTCGGCGTCGGTGATTTCATCGCTGGCCGCCGTATCGGCAACCTGCGCGGGAGCAGCGACAGCGGCCGGAGCCTCGGCCTGGGCCTTGACGGCATTCAGCGAGTCCAGCAGTTGTTCGAATTCGTTATCGGTGATGTCGTCCGATGCGCTTTCGGCGACCGGTTCTTCCACCGCTTCTACCGGTGCGGCAACGGCTTCATCCGCCGATTGCGGTTCGGCCAGACGCGCCAGCGCGGCCAGCAGTTCCGGCGTCGCAGCGGTGATCGGTGCACGTTCACGGACTTCGCTGAACATGCTGTTCACCGCGTCCAGTGCTTCGAGCACCACGTCCATCAGTTCTGCATCAACGCGACGCTCACCCTTGCGCAGGATGTCGAACACGTTTTCGGCGATGTGACAGCACTCCACCAGCTCATTGAGCTGAAGGAAGCCGGCGCCCCCTTTTACAGTGTGGAAACCGCGAAAAATTGCATTGAGCAGATCTGCATCATCCGGACGGCTTTCCAGCTCGACCAGTTGTTCGGACAGTTGCTCAAGAATCTCGCCGGCCTCAACCAGGAAATCCTGAAGGATCTCTTCATCGGCGCCGAAGCTCATTAATGGGGTGCTCCTACAGGTCTAAAAACCCAAAAAACCCGAATTCCGAAACTCTAGAATCCAAGGCTGGATAACAAATCGTCCACATCGTCCTGACCGGACACAACGTCTTCTCGTTTATCGGCATGAATCTGCGGACCTTCACCCTGCGAGAGATGTTTTTGTGGATCTTTTTCAGCAAGCATTGCGGCGCGGTCATGTTCGATGCCCGCAAAGCGGTCGACCTGACTGGCCATGAGCACGAGTTTGAGCAGATTGCTTTCGACTTCGGTGACCAGTTGGGTCACACGCTTGATCACTTGACCTGTGAGGTCCTGGTAATCCTGAGCGAGCAGGATGTCGTTGAGGTTGCTCGACACCGCACGGTTGTCCGTGCTGCTGCGTGACAGAAAACCGTCGACCCGGCGCGCCAGTTCGCGGAACTCTTCAGCCCCGACCTCGCGACGCATGAAGCGGCCCCAATCGGCGCTCAACGTCTGCGCTTCATCAGCGAGACTGTTGACCACCGGCGTGGCGCTTTCCACCAGATCCATGGTGCGGTTGGCCGCGGCTTCCGTCAGCTTGACCACATAGCCCAGGCGTTCGGTGGCGTCGGTGATTTGCGACACTTCCTCGGCCTGCGGCATGTGCGGATCGATCTGGAAATTGACGATCGCACTGTGCAGTTCACGTGTGAGCTTGCCCACTTCCTGATACAGGCCGCGGTCACGGGTCTGATTGAGCTCATGGATCAGTTGCACCGCGTCGCCGAACTTGCCTTTTTCAAGGCTCTCGACCAGTTCGACGGCGTGTTTTTTCAGGGTCGATTCGAAATCGCCCTGTGATGATTCGTTATGCTCCATAGCTCCCCCGCGCATTCATCAGCCGATGCGTTCGAAAATCTTCTCGATTTTGTCTTTCAACGCTTGAGCCGTGAAAGGTTTGACCACGTAACCGTTCACACCGGCCTGAGCGGCCTCGATGATCTGCTCGCGCTTGGCTTCAGCAGTCACCATCAACACCGGGAGGTGCTTGAGTTTTTCATCGGCGCGCACGTGACGCAGCAGGTCGATACCGGTCATGCCCGGCATGTTCCAGTCCGTTACCAGAAAGTCGATGCTGCCGCTGTTGAGCACCGGAATGGCAGTGGTGCCATCGTCGGCCTCGACGGTGTTGGTGAACCCAAGATCGCGCAGCAGGTTCTTGATGATCCGCCGCATCGTTGAGAAGTCATCAACGATGAGGATTTTCATGTCTTTGTTCAATTCGACCTCCAAGCAGTCTTAAACGCGCCCAGCACCTGGACGCGCCACTTCAATCAATCGGCGCAGCACTTAAAGTTTGTCTGGAGCACAACGGATCGAGACCGGCGCCGTTCATCACCGCACCAGCCTCGTTTCGCAGTGTCCCCACACTGCCTTCAGCGCGCTCGCCACTCCCCCAAACGCCCCCGCAGACGGGCCGCGCACTGGCTGTGTAACTGGCTGACCCGCGATTCACTGACGCCAAGGACTTCACCGATCTCCTTGAGGTTCAGCTCTTCGTCGTAGTACAGCGCCAACACCAGTCGCTCACGCTCCGGCAAATTGGCAATCGCGTCCGCCAGCGCCGCCTGGAAGCGTTCATCTTCCAGATCGCGTGACGGCTCCATATGAGCACTCGCGCCATCCTCGTGCAGCCCTTCGTGTTCGCCGTCCTGCAACAGGTCGTCAAAACTGAACAGGCGACTGCCCAAGGTGTCATTCAGAATCCCGTAGTAATCGTCGAGACTCAATTGGAGTTCGGCCGCAACCTCGTGATCTTTAGCGTCACGGCCGGTTTTAGCTTCAATCGAGCGAATCGCGTCGCTGACCATCCTGGTATTACGGTGAACCGAGCGTGGCGCCCAATCCCCTTTGCGCACTTCATCGAGCATCGCGCCGCGGATTCGAATGCCCGCGTACGTTTCGAAACTGGCGCCTTTGCTGGCGTCGTATTTGGTCGAGACTTCGAGCAAACCGATCATCCCGGCCTGGATCAGGTCTTCGACCTGCACGCTGGCCGGCAGGCGCGCCAGCAAGTGATAGGCAATGCGCTTGACCAGTGGCGCGTAACGCTCGATCAATTCGTATTGCGCGTCACGCGCCGACTTTTTGTAAAGATTCATGCCACTGGCGGTCATATCACAGGCCCTGCGGTTTGCTGCACGAGACGCTCGACGAAAAATTCCAGATGCCCGCGCGGGTTGGCCGGCAGCGGCCAGGTGTCGACCTTCTGGGCGATGGCCTTGAAGGCCAGCGCGCACTTGGAACGGGGAAAGGCTTCGTAGACGGCGCGCTGCTTCTGCACCGCCTTGCGCACGCTTTCGTCGTACGGCACGGCGCCGACGTATTGTAGGGCGACGTCGAGGAAGCGATCCGTGACCTTGGTCAACTTGGCGAACAGGTTGCGCCCTTCCTGCGGGCTCTGCGCCATGTTGGCCAGCACGCGGAAGCGGTTCATGCCGTAATCGCGGTTGAGCAACTTGATCAGCGCGTAAGCGTCGGTGATCGAAGTCGGCTCGTCGCAGACCACCAGCAACACTTCCTGGGCGGCGCGTACGAAACTGACTACCGAGTCACCAATACCCGCAGCGGTGTCGATCACCAGCACGTCGAGATTGTCGCCGATGTCGCTGAACGCCTGGATCAGGCCGGCGTGCTGCGCCGGGCTCAGGTGCACCATGCTCTGCGTGCCGGAGGCCGCCGGCACGATGCGAATCCCGCCCGGCCCCTGCAACAGCACGTCGCGCAGTTCGCAACGGCCTTCGATGACGTCGGCCAGTGTGCGCTTGGGTGTCAGCCCCAGCAGAACGTCGACGTTCGCCAGGCCCAGGTCGGCGTCCAGCAGCATGACCCGACGGCCAAGCTCTGCCAGCGCCAGCGACAAGTTCACTGACACGTTAGTCTTGCCGACGCCACCTTTGCCGCCGGTCACCGCGATCACCTGTACGGGATGCATGCTGCCCATGTTATTTCTTTACCTTGTCTTGCATAGACGGAGGCCACATTACTGGCTGCGCGTTCCTGATCGGAACAATGCGTGGCAGACCATCGATGTAGGTACAAAAACTGTTCATGATTACCTCAGCCAACCTGCTTGGTCGGGCTGTGATAGATATCAGCGAACATGTCAGCCATGGCTTCTTCGCTGGGTTCTTCCTGCATTTGCACGCTGACGGCGCGGCTGACCAATTGATGACGACGCGGCAGATGCAGATCATCCGGAATCCGTGGGCCATCGGTCAGGTACGCGACCGGCAATTCATGACTGATCGCCAGGCTCAACACTTCGCCGAGACTGGCCGTTTCATCCAGTTTAGTCAGGATGCAGCCGGCCAGCCCGCAACGCTTGTAACTGTGATAAGCGGCGGTTAGAACCTGTTTCTGGCTGGTGGTTGCCAGGACCAGATAATTTTTTGAGCGAATGCCACGCCCGGCCAGGCTCTCAAGCTGCATGCGCAACGCCGGATCACTGGCTTGCAGGCCGGCAGTATCGATCAAAACCACGCGTTTGCGTAGCAGTGGATCCAATGCCTGCACCAGCGACTGACCCGGATCGACGTGCGTCACCGGCACGTTGAGGATGCGTCCGAGGGTTTTCAGTTGTTCCTGCGCGCCGATGCGGAAGCTGTCCATGCTCACCAGTGCAACGTTCTGCGCGCCGTACTTGAGCACATAACGCGCGGCGAGCTTGGCCAGCGTGGTGGTCTTGCCCATGCCGGCGGGGCCGACCATGGCAATCACACCGCCCTCTTCCAGCGGCTCGACTTCCGGTACGGCAATCATCCGCGCCAGGTGGGCCAACAGCATGCGCCAGGCCTGACGGGGTTCTTCGATATCGGTGATCATCGCCAACAGATCGCGCGACAGCGGGCCGGACAGGCCGATGCGCTGCAGACGGCGATACAGATTGGCCTGGGCCGGACGGCTGCCTTGCAGCTGATTCCAGGCCAGGGTGCCGAGCTGCACTTCCATCAACTCGCGCAAGCTGTTCAATTCAAAACGCATCGAATCCAGCGCACGCGGATCGACACCCGCCGAGGCCTGCGCAGGCGCTGCGGCCGGACGCGTCGGTGCGGCGTAGGTCGGCTCGCTCAGCGGTTCGGCAGCAGTCAGCGGCAGGCCTGCGGTCAATGGCAGCCCGGCAAACAACTGCTGATTGGTGTTGCCGTCGGCTTCGCCACGCAGGCTCAGCTCGGCCTGGGCGGTGACGATACGCGACTGGGTCTTGCGCAGCTCGTCTTCGAGTTCCATGTTCGGAACCCGTGGCGCCAGCGCCGACAATTTGTAATCCAGAGCCGCCGTCAACTCGACGCCGCCGGCAATGCGGCGGTTGCCGATGATGGCGGCATCAGCGCCCAGCTCATCGCGAACCAGCTTCATGGCCTGACGCATATCGGCGGCGAAAAAACGCTTAACTTGCATAAACCACTACCTCAGCCGTTGGGCCCTACTGTCGCAACGATGGTCACTTGCTTGTTGTCCGGTACTTCCTGGTAGGCCAGCACATGCAGGCCTGGCACTGCGAGGCGGCCGAAGCGCGAGAGCATCGCGCGAATCGGGCCTGCCACCAGCAGGATCACCGGTTGGCCTTGCATTTCCTGACGCTGGGCCGCTTCGATCAACGAACGTTGCAGCTTCTCGGCCATGCTCGGCTCCAGCAGAACGCCCTCTTCCGAGCCTTGTCCTGCCTTCTGCAGACTATTGAGCAATATCTGTTCCAACCTTGGTTCCAATGTGATTACAGGCAGCTCGGACTCAGTGCCTACAATGCTTTGGACGATTGCACGGGATACGCCGACCCGCACAGCGGCGACCAGCGCGGCGGTATCTTGACTCTTGGCAGCGTTGTTCGCGATCGCCTCGGCAATGCTGCGAATGTCACGCACCGGCACGTGCTCAGCGAGCAGCGCTTGCAGAACTTTGAGCAACTGCGACAGCGAAACCACGCCCGGCACCAGCTCTTCTGCCAGTTTCGGCGAGCTCTTGGCCAGCAATTGCATAAGTTGCTGCACTTCCTCGTGGCCGATCAGCTCACTGGAGTGCTTGTACAGAATCTGGTTCAAGTGGGTGGCGACCACGGTGCTCGCATCGACCACGGTGTAGCCGAGCGATTGCGCCTGGGCGCGCTGGCTGATTTCGATCCACACCGCCTCCAGGCCAAAAGCCGGATCTTTGGCGTTGATCCCGTTGAGCGAGCCGTACACCTGGCCCGGGTTGATCGCCAGTTCGCGATCCGGGTAGATCTCGGCCTCGGCGAGGATCACGCCCATCAGCGTCAAGCGGTACGCGCTCGGCGCCAGATCGAGGTTGTCGCGGATGTGCACGGTCGGCATCAGGAAGCCCAGATCCTGCGAGAGCTTCTTGCGCACGCCCTTGATCCGCGCGAGCAATTGCCCACCCTGATTGCGGTCCACCAGCGGAATCAGGCGATAGCCGACTTCCAGGCCAATCATGTCGATCGGCGTCACGTCGTCCCAGCCCAGCTCCTTGGTTTCCATGGCGCGGGCCGGCGACGGCAGCAGTTCCTGCTGACGCTTGACCTCTTCCAGCGCCACGACCTTGGCGACGTTCTGCTTCTTCCAGAACAGGTACGCGCCGCCCGCAGCCAGCGCCGCCATGCTCAGGAAGGAGAAGTGCGGCATGCCCGGCACCAGGCCCATCACCGCCATCAAACCTGCGGCCACGGCCAGCGCTTTCGGCGAGGCGAACATCTGGCGGTTGATCTGCTTGCCCATGTCTTCCGAGCCGGACGCACGGGTCACCATGATCGCCGCTGCTGTAGATAACAACAGTGATGGCAATTGCGCCACTAAACCGTCACCGATGGTCAGCAAGGCGTAAACCTTGCCCGCATCGCCGAAGCTCATGCCGTGCTGGAAGATACCAACCGCCATGCCGCCAATGAGGTTGATGAACAGAATCAGCAGGCCGGCGATGGCGTCACCACGGACAAACTTGCTGGCACCGTCCATCGAACCGTAGAACTCAGCCTCCTGGGCGACTTCCTGACGGCGCGACTTGGCTTGATTCTGGTCGATCAGGCCGGCGTTGAGGTCGGCGTCAATCGCCATTTGTTTGCCGGGCATCGCATCGAGGGTGAAACGCGCGCTCACCTCGGAAATCCGCCCGGCGCCCTTGGTCACCACGACGAAGTTGATGATCATCAGAATCGCGAAGACCACGATACCGACCACGTAGTTACCGCCGATCACCACCTCACCGAAGGCCTGAATCACCTTACCGGCAGCGGCGTGGCCGTCCTGACCGTGGAGCATTACCACCCGCGTCGAGGCTACGTTCAGCGCCAGTCGCAGCAACGTCGCCACCAGCAGGATGGTCGGGAACACGGCGAAGTCCAGCGGCCGCAGCGCATACACGCAGACCAGCAGGACGACGATGGACAGGGCAATGTTGAAGGTAAAGAAGACGTCGAGCAGGAACGGCGGTACCGGCAACATCATCATCGCCAGCATGACCAGCAGCAACAACGGCACGCCCAGATTGCCTCGACTGAGGTCGGCAACGTTGGTGCGTGCTGTATTGAATAACTGAGTGCGATCCACCGGTTTTCCCCGTTCCTTTAAAGCAAACTTTTGACGCCCCGAGCGGACGCAGGGCGGTTATTGCAAGAAGCTTTCCAACTTTTACAAAGGATTGAAAAACACGGCCGATGTAGGAGTGAGCCGGCTGGCGATAAGGATTTTCCGCTCAATGCATTCAAATCAGACAGACCGCTATCGCGAGCAGGCTCACTCCTACAAGGGAATGCATTCCAAACGTCAGATTGAAATGCGTTCCAACTGTGGGAGCGAGCGCGACTCGCTTATAGCTTGCAGTGAAGGTTGGCAGCTCCAATGACTCTCGGAGCTTCATCATGATCAAACGAACATCCAACCTACCCGAACCCGAGCCCACCTCCCCCTACGAATCCCTCGATTCAAAAAAAATCCACCAAGCCGCCGACCACGCCCTCGGCTACTACCTCTGCCCACTCGGCGCCACGCCCATTCAACGTAAAACCCGCTCGATGTTCGCTGTGACCGCCGGCTTCAAATACGAAGAACCGTTGGCCAACGCTTGCGAAACACTTGCTTCAGCCAGAACCTTCCCCAAAAACTGCGCCAACCTCCTACCCGCGTCGCAACGCAGGACGCTGTTGGGCATTGCGCAACTCGTTATGCTCGGCGAGCTGGCGGTGAATCGGCGCTGCATAATCTGAAGTTGCCCGGCTGATGCTGGCGCGGTAATCACTCGGTGAGCTCTTCGTTGCCCGTTCACGCACTTTCGTCAGCAATTTTCAGCATTAGATCGGGGCGGGCGGTCGTGCCCGTGCGCTGTATGGGAAGGGGTGCCTGTCCCGAAGCTGCGCGTTCGTTTTCGGAGGGGACGCGGAGAATGCCGGCTACGTTCTGGCGCTGAGTGGGGATACGAAAAGAACAAGAGGTCGCAGCCTGCGATAGCGCAAACCACAGCTATCGGAAAGCCAAGTCCCAAACCGGAACACGCAAAAATGGTGGCCGCGGCGCACAGACCGGAAAGCCGTACTTCAAAAAGATCTTAAAACACGGTCATTGATAATCAAATTATATAAACACCTGTCAACTTTGACAGGTTACGAAGCTGAATTTCTCGAGGAAACTCATACCAATACTATTGAATGAGTATTACACAATGGCCACTTGGATCAGCTCAACCCACAGCATCTATGCGCTGCAACTGCCAACATGGTTAAATAATGCAGGGATGAGCAAAGGAATCTATCACGACAAACAAAATCTTGGAGTCATCCTCGATCCCGGCATCACCATTCGCGCAAAACATCTGGGCACAGCAGATGATCCCGCTATAGAACTATCACTACTGAACGACGATGGCAGCAAGGAACAATACATCTCACTGAACAATGAATTCTGTGAGTTCACGTCCACCCATACATCCGCAGCCTTCATTTCAACGCCCTACAGGGAAAGCGCGTCAAACATTGAGATTGTGATTGAATACAGCAGCCCACCAAAATCTCTTCCAGTTCATAAAACTGGTACGGACACCGCCGACTTTTTCAAATTCTGGGATGATCAAGCTAGCGCATTTGCCCTTATCAGCACACGTTATGCAGACATACTCGTTCCTGCGCAAGACAAACCACACCTCAAACGCCTCCATGAGAGTACTGGCATGGTGCATTTGGAAAATTATTTTCAGGGCATCTTTGAACTTTTTAATCATTTGGCTGGCTTATCATTCTCGCCAAATACACCAACAGACAAAAACGTTCCCAATCGATACTTTATGAAGGCCAATAAAACCGGCTTGGGCTCTGCATACTATGGCCACGATCATACCGCCGAAACAAATGATTCCGTCGCTAGTTTCTGGTTAAATCCTGACCCTAAAAATTGGGGGTCGATCCACGAAATAGGCCATGGCTATCAAGGGCTTTTTATGGATTACAGTGAAATCCCCCTAGGGGAGGTTTGGAACAACCTGTATGCATACTATTATCAGGCGCAACATCTAGGAGACGACCTCTTCAAAGACAGTTGGCTATACCACGGAGAGCAAGATCTGCATTTTGATCTTACTGAACAGCTATTCGAAAGAAACCCTGCAATTAGCACCTGGCAACTTCACGAACTACTCTATTATCTAATACTGATACTTGACAAAGCAGGACTATCAGCATTGATAGATTATAACAAAGCCTATCGAGCAGCCTGCAATCGACACGATTTTCACCCGAGAGATTATTCCTTTATAGAAATGTTCATTGATAGTTGCGCAAAAACCTCCAACATCGATATCTCTCCGTTACTGAGAATAGGCCAGATTTCAACTTCCAGAATCAACAACCTGGTCACTCGCTATGCCAACCGGATACCTGTCTACCCCTTGTACAAACTCGCACCCAGAGAAAAATTATCGTCCCTGGTCAAGCAGCTTAACTTGGCTAGCCGAATAGATCTGATTGATAATATTGCGCTGAAAGACGCTGGACTCATGGGAAACGTCGAACTGGTGCTGGACAATAAATTATATGATGCGTTTTACACTAAAGACTTCTTACTAAGAAATGGCACCAATCTATCGACAATCATTAACATCAATGCGCAGAAAATCACAGTTCCAAACCTCGCAGCTGGCGTGTATACACTACAAGCACCATCCATCTGCAATGGCAAACTTTATACCACCACGCAACACATTGACGTTAGAGGCGACATCACCAATAGCATCAATATTGAATATAAATACATATCAGGTGCCAAATTAGCTTCGCAAACCATTGAACTTTACGGCTTGTATACCAGATTTGTTTCGATCGAAATTGATCCCGGCGAAGACTGTATCACCATTGACATTCATGCTAACGCCCCTCATTCCTATTATGCTGACCGCATCTATTCGTCGATCACGATCAAAGATAGGCATCAGCGCACTGTTTTCCAGCAGGTTTTACATGGTAACAGCGTCACAACTACCAAAGAGAAGATCACTGCGGCTCCTGATTATACAATTGAAATTTTTCATGCTGAACCTAGCCGCAACAAGATTTTCCCAGCGAGCGAACTGGTGCTTGACGCAAAAAACACACTCGTCATACTTACCATGACACCGCAGGGCCTTTACAACAAGCAACTTGGCACCCCCACCGGAGAGAATCTGGCTCGAGAAATTGAGAAGCTTTCGGCCACTATCAATGCCCAGCCCCACTTTCTTTTATACAGAGATCACCCCCTCTTGGATGAGCTTTATGTTGCCATCAACTCTTTCAACGACGTCAAACACAACCAGCTTCTTGAAAAGTATAAGGACTTGTACCTAAAACATCAAAACTCCGAGTCGAGATTCGTTACAGGTACGAACTTCAGTTGGAATCAAGGGGCACACGGTGGAAACATCGCGACAATCGAGTTCAATCTGGCACAGGAAATCATCAACATCGAAGTCTATCCAGCCGCACCTCATGTAAGTTTCGCCAGCGTTTACCTGGCAATCTGGATTCATAACAAGAAAGGCAACATATTATTTTGCCAGGAACTGCGCGGAACAAGTATCGCCGAACACACTTCTCTATCCCTGCCATTCACCCAAGGATCAGAGATAAATATCTTCCACGCCGAGCACACAAGATCGCCAATAATCAATCAGACCACAAAAGAACAATATGAGATTAAGCAGCGGCATCGTGTCTACGCACTTGAACGTGGGAAACTTGCAATTTAGTTATACCGGCCTAGCAACCACACAGCGTAGACATCAATCATCGCCACGGGAGTCTCCCAGAATCGGCAAACCGTGCGCCCCTTTTCACTGACCGGAATAGGCGGTAAGGACTTAGATATTTTGCAATTTAAACTTGGCTGTTTAAAAGACACCTTAAGACACGCCTCCAAGGCTACAAATCCTTGCGCCATTGCCTACAGCCAAGCCAGAATCCGCCGGCTTGTGCGCTTTGGGGTCGGATTCTATTGTGGTGCGGTCACTGACGAATCAGCGATCGGGTTTAGCGACTCGGACCAACTCAGTGCATCAGCGATCGTGGCTTCGTTGCGGGATTTTTCGCCCGCAATAACGTTATGGCGGCTGTATGTGGGAGACCTTCGGGTCTACCGGGGTGCCTGAGACCGGTTCGCTAACCTGCGTACAGCTGCCACCTTCACTTGTTTAGCGACAGGGGAAAAGTGGCTCCATAACCTCAGGAGCTTCACCATGATCAAACCAACACCCAACCCACCCGAATCCGACCCCACCTCCCCCTACGAATCCCTCGACTCAAAAAAACTTCACCAAGCC
>NZ_WBRZ01000110.1:0-16994 GCF_008923895.1 Pseudomonas sp. GXM4 | reverse complement strand
GGGGACAAAATCCCCAAGCCCTCAAAAGGTGAGAGGTGTCTAGTCCCTCGACCTGGTGAGCGGTGCTACAAGTTCGCGTCGGCTCAGGCTTTGAGCGGAACCAGACGCGGGGCAATCATGTTTTCCGGGCGCAGGATGTCGGCGAGCATGGCTTCGTCGAGCAGACCTTCTTCGCGCACCAGTTCCAGCACGCCGCGGCCGCTTTCAAGGGCGATACGGGCGATGCGGGTGGCGTTTTTATAGCCGATGTACGGGTTCAGTGCGGTGACCAGACCGATCGAATGCTCGACCAGTTCGCGGCAGCGCGCTTCGTTGGCGGTGATGCCGACGATGCAGTGCTCGCGCAGCATGTCCATGGCACGTTGCAGCAGGCGGATCGAATCGAGGATCTTGAAGGCGATCAGCGGCTCCATCACGTTCAGTTGCAGCTGGCCGCCTTCGGCTGCCATGGTCAGCGCCAAGTCGTTACCGATGACCTGGAACGCGACCTGGTTCACGGCTTCCGGGATCACCGGGTTGACCTTGCCGGGCATGATCGAGCTGCCTGGCTGACGCGCCGGCAGGTTGATTTCATTGATGCCGGTGCGTGGGCCGCTGGACAGCAGGCGCAGGTCGTTGCAGATCTTCGACAGCTTGACCGCGGTGCGCTTGAGCATGCCGGAGAACAGCACGAAGGCGCCCATGTCGGAGGTCGCTTCGATCAGGTCGGCGGCCGGTACCAGCGGTTGGCCGCTGATCAAAGCCAGACGTTGAACAGCCAGTGCCTGATAACGCGGGTCGGCGTTGATGCCAGTGCCGATCGCGGTGCCGCCGAGGTTGACTTCGGTCAGCAGTTCCGGGGCCAGCGTCTTCAGACGCGCGAGGTCTTCGCCCATGGTGGTGGCGAACGCGCGGAATTCCTGGCCGAGGGTCATCGGCACGGCGTCTTGCAGCTGGGTACGGCCCATTTTCAGGACGTGGTCGAACTCTTTGCCCTTGGCCGCGAACGCCTGAATCAGGCTGTCGAGGCTGGCCAGCAGCGCGTCGTGACCCAGCAGCAGACCCAGACGGATCGCCGTCGGGTAGGCGTCGTTGGTCGACTGCGCCATGTTCACGTCGTCGTTCGGGTGCAGGTACTGGTATTCGCCTTTCTCGTGGCCCATCGCTTCCAGAGCAATGTTGGCGATCACTTCGTTGGCGTTCATGTTGGTGGAAGTACCGGCGCCACCTTGAATCATGTCGACCACGAACTCTTCGTGGTAATCGCCGCGGATCAATCGGGCACAGGCTTCGCTGATGGCAGCGTGCTTGGCTTCGCTCAGGTGACCCAGCTCGCGGTTGGCGTCAGCGGCGGCCTGTTTGACCATCGCCAGGCCCACAACCAGTTTCGGGTAATGCGAAATCGGAACGCCCGAGAGGCGGAAGTTGTTCACCGCTCGCAGGGTCTGGATGCCGTAGTACGCATGGGCCGGTACTTCGAGGGCGCCAAGCAGGTCGGTTTCTGTGCGGAAAGATGCAGCGGAGGACATGATAGAAATCATCTCGATAAGGACCCGGTCTGTGCCGGAACGCTGCGAATGCTAGGCTTGTGGGGATTTTTGGGCCAATGCTGTTCAGCACTGCCCTATGCACATTCGGCATAATGCCCATGTGACGCCGCCCGTGCGGCAGACGTGTGACCTGTTTTGGTGCGTGTCCGGGAGGACGTGATGAATCTGGAAAGCAAATGGCTCGAGGACTTCAGTGCCCTGGCCGCCACCCGCAGCTTCTCGCAGGCGGCCGAACGGCGCTTCGTGACCCAGCCGGCATTCAGTCGGCGGATCCGCAGCCTCGAAGCGGCGCTGGGGCTGACCTTGGTAAATCGCTCGCGCACGCCGGTCGAACTGACGGCGGCGGGGCAGTTGTTTCTGGTGACTGCGCGCACCGTGGTCGAACAACTCGGTGAAGTCCTGCGCCACCTGCATCATCTGGAAGGCGGGCAGGGCGAGGTCATGCAAGTCGCAGCGGCGCACTCGCTGGCGCTGGGCTTTTTCCCGCGCTGGATCGCCCAGTTGCGCAACGAAGGGCTGAACATCGCCACCCGGCTGGTGGCGACCAACGTTGGCGACGCCGTGCACGCTTTGCGTGAAGGTGGCTGCGATCTGATGCTGGCGTTCTACGACCCGGATTCGGCGATGCAGATGGACCCGGAAATCTTCCCGTCGCTGCATTTGGGCCAGACCGAGATGCTGCCGGTGTGCGCGGCAGATCTGGATGGCAAACCGCTGTTCGATCTGGAAGGCGAGGCGAGCGTGCCGTTGCTGGCGTACAGCGCCGGGGCGTTTCTCGGCCGTTCGGTGAATGGATTGTTGCGCCAGCGCCAGTTGCGCTTCACCACGATCTACGAAACCGCGATGGCCGACAGCCTGAAAAGCATGGCCTTGGAAGGCCTCGGCATCGCCTGGGTGCCGCAACTGAGCGTACGCGCTGAGCTGGCCCGCGGTGAACTGGTGGTGTGCGGCGGCCCGCAATGGCATGTGCCGCTGGAGATTCGTTTGTACCGCTGCGCCCTGGTACGCAAGGCCAACGTGCGGTTGCTGTGGCGCAAGCTGGAAGGCGGCGCTGCCCAAAACACTTGACCCCATCGAAGAACCCTGTGGGAGCTGGCTTGCCAGCGATTGCGGTGGTTCAGTCACCCTCTCTTTTTACTGATGCGACGCCATCGCTGGCAAGCCAGCTCCCACAGGGATCGGGGGATGTCTTTTCGCTGACCTCAAGGTCAATAAAACCGGGCGTTTCGCTCATTTGACAGATGGTCGTTTCGGGGGCTGTTTATTGCTTTCTTTGCGGTATACTGCGCGGCCTTCGGCCGGCACGTCCGGCCATTTTTCGTACAATCAAGCCACGCAACCTGCGTGGCTTGTTGTTTTATGACGCGCCTGCGGGCGCTCCAGAGAGAAGAGGCGCGACGATGAGTGCACTGGTTGGCGTGATCATGGGCTCCAAGTCCGATTGGTCCACCCTTAGCCACACCGCCGATATGCTGGAAAAGCTCGGCATCCCGTACGAGGTCAAGGTGGTTTCCGCCCACCGCACCCCGGATCTGCTGTTCCAGTACGCCGAAGAGGCTGAAAGCCGCGGCATCGAGGTGATCATCGCCGGTGCCGGTGGCGCCGCCCACTTGCCAGGCATGTGTGCGGCCAAGACCCACCTGCCGGTGCTGGGCGTGCCGGTGCAGTCGGCCATGCTCTCGGGCGTCGATTCGCTGCTGTCGATCGTGCAGATGCCGGCCGGCATTCCGGTTGCCACCCTGGCCATCGGCAAGGCTGGCGCAATCAATGCCGCCCTGCTCTCGGCGAGCATCCTCGGCGCCAAGCACCCGCAATTTCACGCGGTACTGAAAACCTTCCGTGCCGAGCAGACAGACAGCGTCCTGGACAATCCAGACCCACGTATTGCCTGAGGTTGTTGAGATGAAGATCGGTGTAATCGGTGGCGGCCAGTTGGGTCGCATGTTGGCCCTGGCGGGGACTCCGCTGGGGATGAACTTCGCTTTTCTCGACCCTGCGCCGGACGCCTGTGCGGCCGCGCTGGGCGAACACCTGCGGGCCGATTACGGCGATCAGGATCATCTGCGCCAACTGGCCGATGAAGTCGATCTGGTGACCTTCGAATTCGAAAGCGTCCCGGCCGAAACCGTGGCGTTTCTTTCGCAATTCGTGCCGGTCTACCCGAGCGCCGAAGCCCTGCGCATCGCTCGTGATCGCTGGTTCGAAAAGAGCATGTTCAAGGACCTCGGCATTCCGACCCCGGCCTTCGCCGACATCCAGTCGCAAGCCGATCTGGAAGCCGCCGTCGCTTCGATCGGTCTGCCGGCCGTGCTGAAAACCCGCACCCTGGGTTATGACGGCAAGGGCCAGAAAGTCCTGCGCAAGCCGGAAGATGTTGCCGGTACGTTCGCCGAACTGGGCAGCGTTGCCTGCCTGCTGGAAGGCTTCGTGCCATTCACCGGCGAAGTGTCGCTGATCGCCGTGCGTGCCCGCGATGGCGAAACGAAGTTCTATCCACTGGTGCACAACACCCACGACAGCGGCATTCTCAAGCTGTCGGTGGCCAGCACCGATCACCCGTTGCAGGCGCTGGCGGAAGATTATTCCAGCCGTGTGCTCAAGCACCTCGACTACGTCGGCGTGATGGCTTTCGAGTTCTTCGAAGTCGACGGTGGCCTGAAAGCCAACGAAATCGCCCCGCGCGTGCACAACTCCGGGCACTGGACCACCGAAGGCGCCGAGTGCAGCCAGTTCGAAAACCACCTGCGTGCCGTGGCCGGCCTGCCGCTGGGTTCGACCGCCAAGGTCGGCGAGAGCGCGATGCTCAACTTCATCGGCGTAGTGCCGCCGGTGGAAAAAGTCATCGCCGTCGAAGACTGCCATCTGCATCACTACGGCAAAGCTTTCAAGGCCGGACGCAAGGTCGGCCACGCCAACCTGCGCTGCGCCGACATGGCCACCCTGCAAGCGCAGATCATCAAGGTCGAAGCGCTGATCGCCGAGTAAACCAGTTTCATGTGGCAGCGGCGGAACCATTCAGGGGCCGCCGTTCTCTCATGGCAGGATGCCAAAGTCTGTCTAGGCTTTGGCATATCTACCAAATCAGAGGGAAATGCCATGGGAATTATCGGAACCATCTTTATCGGCTTGATCGTCGGCCTGCTGGCTCGGTTCCTGAAACCGGGCGATGACAGCATGGGTTGGATCATGACCATCCTGCTCGGTATCGGCGGTTCGCTGGCAGCCACCTACGGCGGCCAGGCTCTGGGCATCTATCAGGCGGGCGAGGGCGCGGGTTTCCTCGGCGCACTGGTCGGCGCTGTCGTGTTGCTGGTGATCTACGGTCTGATCAAAAAGAACTGATCGAAAGCGACAAAGCCCTCTCGGCCATCACGGCCGGGAGGGCTAGAATGCACGGCGACTCACCGTCCATTCCTTTGCCTGCCGAGCACCTTCATGCGCCGTCTTCTGTTGACTCTCCTCTTGCTGGGCAGCTATCTCGCCCACGCCGGCGAACTGCCGGAAACCGACTGGCTGGAACTGATGCCCAAGTCGGACCAAAAGGCCCTCGAGGCCATGCCGGAAATCGACCACAACTCCCCCGAAGCCACCGGCACCTTCACCGAGAAAGGCGGGATGAAGCAGGCCAAAGGTCTGCCGGCGGTGATGTATTCGACGAAAACCGTGGCGTCGATGAACGACAAGCACATCCGCATCGGTGGTTACCCGGTGCCGCTGGAGTCCGATGCCAAGGGCCGCAGCACGTTGTTCTTCCTCGTGCCGTATCCGGGCGCCTGCATCCACGTACCGCCACCGCCGCCCAATCAACTGGTGCTGGTGCGATATCCGAAGGGTTTGAAGCTGGACGATATCTACACACCGCTGTGGGTGACCGGCACGCTGAAAATCGAGAAGGTCAGCAATGACCTGGCGGATGCGGCGTATGCGCTGGAGGCGGAGAAAGTGCGGGTGGTGCAGGAGGCTGACCTTTAAAGCAAAAGATCGCAGCCTTCGGCAGCTCCTACAGGGAAAATGCATTCCAAATGTAGGAGCTGCCGAAGGCTGCGATCTTTTGATCTTAAAGCGGTTTGCTGGCGACGCTAACACCCATCGTATGGCGTGCACCCGGCGCCAGGGTCACCAGATCATCCATCACATTCGCCGTTTCGATGCACAGCATGCGCTGCCAGCCATCGTTGTCCATGTCCGGCAGGGCGGCGGCGCGGTCGATCCATGGGTTCCAGATCACCGCAGTGCGCGAGCCGGTAGAGGTCAGCACGATGCGTCGTTCCCAGGTCGGATCAACGATGCTCAATTGCGGCGGAACGTCGAGGTAGATGCGGTCGGTCTCGCCGGCGAAATGCAGATCGCCGCTCTGGCTGGCCGTGTTCCAGTCATCCAGGGTCTCGATGTAATTCAGCCCGGCCACGCCGTCGACATGCACATCACGCACGTCACTCACGGCGAAATAGGTGTGCAGCGCCTGACTCAGCGTGACGGTGTCAGTACCCCGGTTATGGCTGGTCAGGCTGTAATGCAGTTGATCCGCCAGATGCAGGGTCAGGGTCAGATCGACCTCGTGGGGCCAGCCCGGCAGGCCACCTTCCGGGTAGGGCAGCTTGAATTCGACCTTGATGCCGTCAGCCTCTGACTCGATGTTGCCCAATTCCCAGTCCATCGCCCGCACCAGACCGTGCGCGGGGGCCGGCTGCTCGCCGGTGTACATGGCCTGCACGCTGCTCGGGTTGCGTTCGAATTTGCCGAACCACGGCCAGCACACCGGCACGCCGGCGCGGATGCTCTTGCCGGTCTTGAACTCGGCCTTGTCGTTGAGCCAGATGATCGGCGGCTGGCCGTCGATCTGATAACTGAGGATGTGCGCGCCTTGCTGGGCCACCAGCACTTCGGCCTTGCCGTGGCGGATGCGCCAGCAGTTCAGTTCATCCTGTTTCACGGCTTCAACGTTGGGCGTGTTCATGGGCAACTCTCGATCAGACACTGGGGACGACTATCGACCGCAAAACGGCCGCGAGGTTTAACGCGCGCGTGGCGGCACCGAACGGGTGCGACCGCTGCCGTCGATGGCGACGAAAACGAAAACCGCTTCGGTGACCTTGCGCCATTCGCTGGACAGTGGGTCATCGCTCCACACTTCGACCATCATCTGGATCGAGCTGCGGCCGATTTCCAGGGTCTGGGTATAAAAGGACAACTGCGCGCCGACCGCGACCGGGACGAGGAACGCCATGCGGTCGATGGCGACAGTGGCAACGCGGCCACCGGCCACCCGGCTGGCCATGGCAGTGCCGGCCAGATCCATCTGCGCGACCAGCCAGCCGCCGAAAATATCGCCAAAGCCGTTGGTTTCGCGCGGGAGTGCGGTGATTTGCAGGGCCAGGTCGCCCTGTGGGATCGGATCTTCTTGTTCGAGCTCTATCATGCCGAGGGGCCTCTGACCCGTGACTCTTCGTGGGTATTGCGGGTGGTAGCCGTCTTCAAGAAAAACGATTCAACACCGAACACACTGCGTTCGTCACGTTTTCCATCAGGCGCCTAAAGGGAAACTCTGCGAAAAAGGCTAAATCCCGAGCAAAGGACGGGCCAACAACGTTTTCGCACAGCAACCTCTTACAAATCCTGCGCAGGTGGCGAGTATATCGGTCGATAGACCCCGCGACGACCACCCGGTTCTGATTTCGACCGTCAATTACGCGCCTCTATGTGCTTTTTCGAACAATTTG
The DNA here is from genome assembly GCF_008923895.1 of Pseudomonas sp. GXM4. Classification (NCBI taxonomy): domain Bacteria; kingdom Pseudomonadati; phylum Pseudomonadota; class Gammaproteobacteria; order Pseudomonadales; family Pseudomonadaceae; genus Pseudomonas; species Pseudomonas sp. GXM4. The sequence goes on along the minus strand of NZ_WBRZ01000110.1, from coordinate 9,745 downwards.
CTATGGTGCCGAACCTGTCCGAGCCACCGCCAGCGTTGTTGTGGCGACAGATTCGACTATAAGAGAAGCCCTTGCCATGACCACAGCGCCTTCGAGCCTCGCGCAGCCCGAGCAACCCGCACGACCGTTGACCCGCAATGACTACAAGACTCTGTCGCTGTCCGCCCTCGGCGGGGCGCTGGAGTTCTACGATTTCATCATCTTCGTCTTCTTCGCCACCGTCGTCGGCAAGCTGTTCTTCCCGGCCGACATGCCCGAGTGGCTGCGGTTGATGCAGACCTTCGGCATCTTTGCTGCCGGCTATCTGGCGCGTCCTTTGGGCGGCATCGTCATGGCGCATTTCGGTGACCTGCTGGGACGCAAGAAAATGTTCACCCTGAGCATTTTCATGATGGCCGTGCCGACGCTGATCATGGGCCTGCTGCCGACCTACGCGCAGATTGGCATCTGGGCGCCGATCCTGTTGCTGCTGATGCGGGTGATCCAGGGTGCGGCGATTGGCGGTGAGGTGCCGGGGGCGTGGGTCTTCGTTTCCGAACACGTACCGCAAAAGCACATCGGTTATGCCTGCGGCACGCTCACCAGCGGCCTGACTGCCGGGATCCTCCTCGGCTCGCTGGTCGCCACGGCAATCAACAGCATTTATACGCCAGCCGAAGTGTCGGATTACGCCTGGCGGATCCCGTTCCTGCTCGGCGGCGTGTTCGGCCTGTTCTCGGTGTACCTGCGCCGCTGGCTGCACGAAACTCCGGTGTTCGCCGAACTGCAACTGCGCAAGGCACTGGCCGAAGAAGTGCCGTTGCGCGCGGTGCTGCGTGATCATCGCGGCGCCATCGCCATCTCGATGCTGCTGACCTGGCTGCTGTCGGCCGGCGTCGTCGTAGTGATCCTGATGACCCCGACCGTGCTGCAAACGGTCTACCACTTCTCGCCGACCACGGCGCTGCAAGCCAACAGCCTGGCCATCGTGTTCCTCAGCCTCGGCTGCATTGGCGCCGGCGCGCTGGCCGATCGCTTCGGCGCCGGCCGCGTCTTCGTCTTTGGCTGCCTGGGCCTGCTGATCAGCTCCTGGACCTTCTACCACAGCCTCGCCGACCACCCGGACTGGCTGTTCCCGCTGTACGCACTGACCGGTTTGCTGGTCGGTACCATCGGCGCGGTGCCGTATGTGATGGTCAAAGCGTTCCCGCCGGTGGTTCGCTTCAGTGGCTTGTCGTTCTCGTACAACGTCGCGTACGCGATCTTCGGTGGCTTGACGCCGATGGTGGTGAGCCTGCTGCTGAAGGAAAGCGCGATGGGGCCTGCCTACTATGTGGCAGTGCTGTGCGGGATGGGGATTCTGGTCGGGGCGTGGCTCTGGAAGAAGGGGCGTTGATTTTCTCTCCCGCCTGATCGTTCCCACGCTCCGCGTGGGAATGCATCCTGTGACGCTCCGCGTCACGTCTCAAATGCGGACGCAGAGCGTCCATGGCGGCGTTCCCACGCAGAGCGTGGGAACGATCTGTTCATCCAGCAAAACCCGATGCTGGCCTTTCATCCAATTGTCATATTTCAGCCATAGAGTGTTCACATGGCCTGCTGATACTTGGCCCCGACTTAACACACCCTATCTGCTAGGAGTAAGGCATGAAACTGAAGCGTTTGATGGCGGCAATGACTTTTGTCGCTGCTGGCGTTGCGACTGCCAACGCGTTCGCCGCTGTTGACCCTGCTATCCCGAGCTACACCAAGACCACTGGTGTGTCGGGCAACCTGTCCAGCGTCGGTTCCGATACCCTGGCCAACCTCATGACCCTGTGGGCCGAGAACTACAAAAAAGAATACCCGAACGTCAACATCCAGATTCAGGCTGCCGGTTCTTCCACCGCGCCACCTGCACTCACCGAAGGCACCGCCAACCTGGGCCCGATGAGCCGCAAGATGAAGGACAACGAGCTGCAGGCTTTCGAACAGAAGTACGGCTACAAGCCGACCGCAATCCCGGTTGCCGTGGATGCCCTGGCGGTGTTCGTGCACAAGGACAACCCGATCAAGCACCTGACCATGGCTCAAGTCGATGCGATCTTCTCCTCGACGCGTCTGTGCGGTGCCAAAGCTGACGTCAAGACCTGGGGCGACCTGGGCGTGACCGGTGACCTGGCCAACAAGCCGGTCCAGCTGTTCGGCCGTAACTCGGTGTCCGGCACCTACGGCTACTTCAAGGAAGAAGCCCTGTGCAAAGGCGACTACAAGCCTAACGTCAACGAACAACCAGGTTCGGCGTCGGTGGTGCAGTCGATCAGCAGCTCGCTTAACGGCGTCGGCTACTCGGGCATCGGCTACAAGACCGCCAGCGTGAAAACCGTCGCTCTGGCCAAGAAAGAAGGCGGCGAGTTCATCGAAGACACCGAAGAAAACGCCCTGAACGGCAAGTATCCGCTGTCGCGCTTCCTCTACGTTTACGTCAACAAAGCCCCGAACAAGCCTCTGGCCCCGCTGGAAGCCGAGTTCGTGAAGCTGGTGCTGTCGAAACAGGGCCAGGAAGTGGTAGTGAAAGACGGCTACATCCCGCTGCCAGCCAAGGTTGCCGCCAAGGCACTGGCTGACCTCGGTCTGCAGGAAGGCGGCGCTGTCGCCAAGAAGTAACACCCTGAGGCCGGCCTGAAGCCGGACTCCTGTGGGAGCGAGCCTGCTCGCGAAGGGGTGGTCACATGCTCTATCGATGTGACTGACCCGACGCCTTGGCGAGCAGACGCGCTCCTGCAACCACCAAATTTTCGACTCCGCTGCCGGACTTCCGGCTGGCGGATTTGCTGCGTCACTGCACTGTCATCTTTCTGTCATACAGGATCGCTAGGGTGTGCGCATGAATGATCTGGCCAATTCCCCAATGACTACGTCTTCCCCTCCCAAGCGCATTGATTTCAATACGCCTGAGCTGCAACGCAAACGCCGCATCCGCGCGCTCAAGGATCGCTTCACCCGCTGGTACGTCCTCGTCGGCGGCCTGGCGGTGCTCGCGGCCATCACCCTGATCTTCTTCTTCCTCGCCTACGTCGTTGCGCCACTGTTTCAAGGCGCCGACCTGACCGCGAAAGACTCGATCACCCCGGCCTGGATGCAGGACGCCGGCAAGCCGCTGATGATCTCGCTCGAAGAGCAGAATCAGGTGGCCATGCGTGTATCCGACAAGGGCCAGGCGCTGTTCTTCGATCTCGACAGTGGCGCTGAATTGAGGCGTGTCGATCTGCCGCTGCCTGCGGGCGCCACCGTGACATCTATCGGCGAAGACCAGCCGGGTCATCCGCTGGTGGCCGTGGGTCTGTCCAACGGTCAGGCGCTGGTGTTCCGTCATACCTATAAGGTCAGCTACCCCGATGGCAAGAAAACCATCAGCCCGGCCATCGAATATCCCTATGGGGAGGCGCCAATTGCGCTGAACGAAAGCGGCGGCGCGTTGGAGCATGTCAGCCTCAATGCCACCGACTCGACGCTGATGCTGGTCGGCTCCACCGGCTCGCAACTCAATGTGCTTTCGCTGACCAGCGAAGAAAACATGATGACCGGCGAAGTCACCAACGAGCAGACGCGCATCGATCTGCCGCAGATGACCGAGCCGGTGAAAAACATCTTCGTCGACCCGCGCCAGCAGTGGCTGTACGTGGTCAACGGTCGTGCCCAGGCCGACGTGTTCAGCCTGCGCGACAAGAGCCTCAACGGGCGCTACAAACTGCTGGAAAACGCTGACGCCCAAGTCACCGCTACCGCGCAGCTGGTCGGCGGTATCTCGCTGATCGTCGGCGATTCCAAGGGCGGTCTGGCCCAGTGGTTCATGGCCCGCGATACCGATGGCGAGCAGCGTCTGAAGCAGATCCGCACCTTCCAGATGGGCACCACGCCGATCGTTGAAATCGCTGCCGAAGAGCGCCGCAAAGGCTTCCTCGCCCTTGATGCCAGCGGCAAGCTCGGCGTGTTCCACAGCACTGCACACCGCATGTTGCTGGTCGATCAGGTGGTTGAAGGCCAGGGCCTGTTCGGTCTGTCGCCGCGCGCCAACCGAGTGATCGTCGAAGCCGGCGGCAAGCTGCAGCCGTTGCTGCTCGACAATCCGCACCCGGAAGTATCGTGGAGCGCGCTGTGGAGCAAGGTCTGGTACGAGAACTACGACGAGCCTAAGTACGTCTGGCAATCGACCGCCGCCAACACCGATTTCGAACCGAAACTGAGCCTCTCGCCGCTGACCTTCGGCACCCTGAAAGCCGCGTTCTACGCCATGCTGCTGGCCGCGCCACTGGCCGTCGCTGCGGCGATCTACACCGCGTACTTCATGGCCCCGGGCATGCGCCGCAAGGTCAAACCGGTGATCGAACTGATGGAAGCGATGCCGACGGTGATCCTCGGTTTCTTCGCCGGCCTGTTCCTCGCGCCGTATGTAGAAGGCCATCTGCCGGGCATCTTCAGTCTGCTGATGTTGCTGCCGATCGGCATTCTGGTCGCCGGTTTCACCTTCAGTCGTCTGCCTGAATCGATCCGCCTGAAAGTCCCGGACGGTTGGGAAAGTGCGCTGCTGATTCCGGTGATCCTGTTTGTGGGCTGGCTGTCGCTGTACATGAGTCCGTTCATGGAGAACTGGTTCTTCGGTGGCGACATGCGCATGTGGATCTCCCACGACCTGGGCATCACCTACGACCAGCGCAACGCTCTGGTGGTCGGTCTGGCCATGGGTTTCGCGGTGATCCCGAACATCTACTCGATCGCCGAAGACGCCGTGTTCAGTGTGCCGCGCGGCCTGACCCTGGGTTCGCTGGCCCTGGGTGCGACGCCGTGGCAGACCATGACCCGCGTGGTGATCCTGACCGCCAGCCCGGGCATTTTCTCGGCGCTGATGATCGGCATGGGCCGTGCGGTCGGCGAAACCATGATCGTGCTGATGGCCACCGGCAACACCCCGGTCATGGAGATGAACCTGTTCGAAGGCCTGCGCACCCTGGCCGCCAACGTCGCGGTGGAAATGCCCGAGTCGGAGGTCGGCGGCAGCCACTACCGCGTGCTGTTCCTCTCGGCGCTGGTGCTGCTGCTGTTCACCTTCGTCATGAACACCCTGGCAGAACTGATTCGTCAGCGTCTGCGCAAGAAATACTCGTCGCTTTAAGCAAAGGTAGAAGTCTGTGAAACAGAACTCCCTGAAAGGATGGTTCAAGAGCGGCGCCCCGGGCGTCTGGATCAGCGGTGGCGCGGTGTCCATCGCGGTCATCATGACCATTGGCCTGTTGGCGGTGATTGCCGTGCGCGGTCTCGGTCACTTCTGGCCGGCGGACCTGATCCACGCCCATTACGACGTACCGGGCCAGGCCAATCACCTGGTGATCGGCGAAGTGGTGCAGAAAGAAGAAGTGCCGCGCGCACGTCTGAAGAGCGCCGGTCTGCCGGTGCCGGACGAAGGTCCGGAATTCATGACCCGCGAGCTGATCAAGGTCGGCAACCGTGACCTGAACGGCAACGACTTCACCTGGATCGTCGGCGAGTGGCTGACCAAGCAGACCACGCCGCCCGAGCTGATGGCGATCGAGCGTCGCGAGTGGGGCAACTTCTACGGCTACCTGGTCAACGTCAAACAGGATGGCAAGGTCATCGCCGAGGGCGAGGCCGCATGGCCTGAACTGCAAGCGCGCATCGATCGGGTGAACAATCTCGCGGCTCAACTGAAGACGCTGGAAAAAACCGACATCGGCGCGATCAACGCCGGTCTTGAACGCATCCGATTGCATGGGCGCAAACTCGAGCTGGAAGGCAAACTCGACGCCACCGCACAAGCGGACATGGAATCCGAGCGCGCCGAGCTGGACGCGCGCTACAAAGACATCGAAGCACGTCTGTCTGATTTGCATGCACAGTTCAACCGCGACGCCTTGACCGCCCGTGACGCCAACGGCAAGGAAATCGAAATCGGTCTGGGCAAAGTCGTGCATGCCTACCAGCCAAACGGCATGAGCACCTTGACCAAGGTTGGTTTCTACTTCAGCAAGATCTGGGAATTCCTCTCCGACGACCCGCGTGAAGCGAACACCGAAGGCGGGATCTTCCCGGCGATCTTCGGCACCGTGATGATGACCCTGATCATGGCGATGATCGTCACCCCGTTCGGCGTGCTGGCAGCGGTGTACCTGCGCGAATACGCCAAGCAGAACACCCTGACCCGGGTCATTCGCATTGCGGTGAACAACCTCGCCGGCGTACCGGCGATCGTTTACGGCGTGTTCGGTCTGGGCTTCTTCGTTTACGTGCTGGGTGGCTCGGTCGACCGCTTGTTCTTCCCTGAAGCTCTGCCGGCGCCGACGTTCGGTACGCCGGGCCTGCTCTGGGCTTCGCTGACCCTCGCGCTGCTGGCCGTGCCGGTGGTGATCGTGGCGACCGAAGAAGGTCTGGCGCGGATTCCCCGCACTGTGCGTGAAGGTTCGTTGGCCCTCGGTGCGACCAAAGCGGAGACGCTGTGGAAAATCGTCATCCCGATGGCCAGCCCGGCCATGATGACCGGGATGATCCTCGCCGTGGCCCGTGCCGCCGGTGAAGTGGCGCCGCTGATGCTGGTGGGTGTGGTGAAACTGGCGCCGTCGCTGCCGGTGGACGGCAACTACCCGTACCTGCACCTGGATCAGAAGATCATGCACCTGGGCTTCCACATCTATGACGTCGGCTTCCAGAGCCCCAACGTCGAAGCAGCCCGCCCGCTGGTATACGCCACCGCGCTGCTGCTGGTGCTGGTGATCGCGACGCTGAACCTGTCGGCGGTGTATATCCGCAACCACCTGCGCGAAAAATACAAAGCACTGGATAGCTAAAGCCATTAGCCACAAGCGGCAAGCTACAAGCCGCTTTTGCTCAAACTTGCAGCTTGCAGCCAGAAGCTTGCAGCTACGAACGGAGTGAGAACCCCATGCAGCACGAAACACACAGCCACGGCATCAACATGTCTGCCCTGGGCCGCGACAAGCAGAGCCTGGACCTGGCGCAGGAAACCGTTGCCATCGAAGTACCGGGCCTGAGCCTGTACTACGGCGAGAAACAGGCACTGTTCGACGTCAGCATGAACATCCCGAAACAGCGCGTGACCGCGTTCATCGGCCCGTCGGGCTGCGGTAAGTCGACGCTGCTGCGTACCTTCAACCGGATGAACGATCTGGTCGACGGCTGCCGTGTCGAGGGCGCGATCAACCTGTACGGCAACAACATCTATCGCAAGGGCGAAGATGTTGCCGAGCTGCGTCGTCGCGTCGGCATGGTGTTCCAGAAACCCAACCCGTTCCCGAAGACCATCTACGAAAACGTGGTCTATGGCCTGCGCATCCAGGGCATCAACAAGAAGCGCATCCTCGACGAAGCCGTTGAATGGGCGTTGAAAGGCGCGGCATTGTGGGACGAGGTCAAAGACCGTCTGCACGACTCGGCCCTCGGCCTGTCCGGCGGTCAGCAACAGCGTCTGGTGATCGCGCGCACCATCGCGGTTGAGCCGGAAGTGCTGCTGCTCGACGAACCGTGCTCCGCTCTGGACCCGATCTCGACGCTGAAAGTCGAAGAGCTGATCTACGAGCTGAAGTCCAAATTCACCATCGTCATCGTTACCCACAACATGCAACAGGCGGCACGGGTGTCCGACTACACCGCGTTCATGTACATGGGCAAACTGGTGGAATTCGGCGACACCGATACCCTGTTCACCAATCCGGCGAAGAAGCAGACCGAAGACTACATCACCGGTCGCTATGGCTGATCGGGGCAGCTGCAAGCCGCAAGCTACAAGCGGCAAGAAAGATGCGGTGCGATATCAGGACTTACACATAACTGCTTGAAGCTTGCAGCTTGAAGCTTGCAACTTTCGCGGAGCGAACAATGATTTCCAAAGAAGGCCTTACCCATCACATTTCCGCGCAGTTCAACGCTGAACTGGAGGAAGTGCGCAGCCACCTCCTTGCCATGGGCGGGCTGGTCGAGAAGCAGGTCAACGACGCGGTCACGGCGCTGATCGAGGCCGACTCCGGCCTGGCTCAGCAGGTCCGTGAGATCGATGACCAGATCAACCAGATGGAACGCAACATCGACGAAGAATGCCTGCGCATTCTCGCCCGTCGTCAGCCGGCAGCCTCCGACCTGCGTTTGATCATCAGCATTTCCAAGTCGGTGATCGACCTTGAGCGTATCGGCGACGAAGCCACCAAGATCGCCCGTCGTGCCATCCAGTTGTGCGAAGAAGGTGAAGCGCCGCGTGGTTACGTCGAGGTTCGTCACATTGGCGACCAGGTGCGCAACATGGTTCGTGATGCGCTTGACGCCTTCGCCCGTTTCGACGCTGATCTGGCCTTGTCGGTGGCGCAGTACGACAAGATCATCGACCGCGAATACAAAACCGCCCTGCGGGAGCTGGCCACCTACATGATGGAAGACCCGCGCTCTATCTCGCGGGTGCTGAGCATCATCTGGGTCCTGCGTTCACTGGAGCGCATCGGCGATCATGCGCGCAACATCTCCGAACTGGTGATCTACCTGGTGCGCGGCACCGACGTGCGCCACATGGGCCTCAAGCGCATGAAAGAAGAAGTTGAAGGCACAAGCGCTGAAACCGCTAATGTTCCGGGCGAAGCTGACGATAAGTAAGATTGCCTGAGAAAAGCGCCCGGCCCTCTGGCCGGGCGTTTTTGTTTCTGCTTTTCGGAGGCAGATACGGATCGGAAAGCGAATTAAAAAGCAGCACCCGCGAACGAAAAGTCCCGGCGTGACTGAAGAGTTTTGGCAATGTGCCATCAGCCAGCGTTATGCTTGCCGGGATTTTAATAGGGGTGTTGGATGAGCAAGATCAGTGTGTTGGTCGTGGACGATGCTTCGTTCATTCGTGACCTGGTGAAAAAGTGCCTGCGTAATTACTTCCCGGGGATCCGCACCGAGGACGCCATCAACGGCAAAAAGGCCCAGGCGATGCTGGCCAAAGAGGCTTTCGACCTGGTGCTGTGCGACTGGGAAATGCCGGAAATGTCCGGCCTCGAACTGCTGACCTGGTGCCGCGAGCAGGACAACCTCAAGACCATGCCGTTCGTCATGGTCACCAGCCGTGGCGACAAGGAAAACGTCGTGCAGGCGATTCAGGCCGGCGTTTCCGGCTACGTCAGCAAGCCGTTCACCAACGAGCAACTGCTGACCAAGGTCAAGCAGGCACTGAACAAGGTCGGCAAGCTCGACACCTTGATGAACAGCGCGCCGACCAAAATGAATTCGGCATTCGGCAACGATTCCCTGAGCGCACTGACCGGCGGCAAGCCGGCCGTGGTCGGCGGCGCTGCGGCCAGGCCTGCCGCTGCCGCTGCTGCACCCGCTCCAGCCGCTGCACCGTCGCGCGGTTTGCTCAACAGCCCGCCAGTTCAGGCGCCCGGTGCATCCAAGGCGCCGGTCGGCGGTCGTGGTCAGGGCCAGTTGCGCCTGCCGAGCGGTACTCAGCAATGCGTGATCAAGGCCCTGAGCATCAAGGAAGCCCTGCTGGTAGTGAAGCGCACCGAAACCCTGCCGCAGATCCTCGACAGCGCCGTGCTCGATCTGGAGCAGGGTGACAACGCCGAGATCGCGCGGCTCAACGGTTACCTGCACGCCATCGTCGCCCACGAGCAGAAAGCCGACAGCGACTGGCTGCAACTGACCTTCCGCTTCGTCGACCAGGATGCGCAGAAGCTCGACTACATCTCGCGCCTGATCGCCCGTGGCACGGCGCAGAAGCATTTCGTAC
>NZ_WBRZ01000011.1:0-49453 GCF_008923895.1 Pseudomonas sp. GXM4 | reverse complement strand
GAACTACTCTAAGTTCTGGTGAGGCATTCATTTCAGTTCGATAGAGTTCTGATGTAGCTTTGGCAAGCCTGCAGCGCTATCAGTCCACGATCGCCGGCGTCGGTGATGGCGACAATTCGTTGAGCATGCGCTGGGTCAAGTCTGGCGCGTACGGTTGCATGATCCACGCCGCCGGTACCGGTGGCTTTTGGCACGTCACAGCCACTGGCTGAATCCGCGTCGACGAGGATTGACAGCCGCAGATCAGCAGTGGCAAGGCGATCGCGCAGGCGATCTTGGTTACGTTGGGCATCACTCAGTTTCCTGTAATGGGTTTGCTCACTGGCAGCCAGCTTCTGTTCGAGCGCCAATCGTTTGGCCTGCTCGGCCTTCTGCGCCTCGGTGCCGGCCGTGGCAAGCTGGTTCAGCGTCTCGCCGTTGAGCTTGGCCTGCTCGGCGAGCTGCCGGCCGTAGCGCCAGTCCTGAAACTGCCAGGCGCTGCCGAAGCCGGCGAGCACCAGCAACACCACTCCGATCAACCGCCACGGCACGTTCACGCCAGCACCGCCCGCGCCTTCTCCCACAGCGCCAGCCGATCCGCCAAGCCGTTCAGCCCGCCATTGATACGCCGAGTGATGGTGTTGAACTCGTCTCGGTCGGCCAAATCGTTCAGCCCCTTCTGCTTCCAGAACCACGCTGCCGACATCGCGGCATGCTGAGGCAGCTCGAGCAGCTCGGGGTGATTGATCAGGTCAAGGCCCAGCGCTTCCCCACACTTGGCGTAGTTCGCCCGGCCAGTTATCTGGATCAGGCCGCGCCCGCAGTACTTCCGTCCATCTCCCGGAACGGTGTTGCCCAGGTCTTGGCGTCCCTCATAACCGCGCTGGGCGGAGGTCGGCCCCCAGATCTCACGGACATAGCGCAGCTGGCCAGACTCATGGCCGATCTGAGCAATGAACGCAGCGGCGCGCTTGGGACCAACGATCTGGTAGTGCTGCGTGGCGGTGTTCAGGGCGGAAACAAAAACGCCCGCTTGGGTGCGGGCGTTCGGAAGGATCTGCAGCAACTGCTGCTGGGTGATCGGCATGTTTTTCTCCAGGCAAAAACCGCAAATAGCGGCGGCGCAGTTTTAAGAAGGGGTCGCCGGCCAGTCCGGATTGAAGGCTGTCAGATCAACGATCTTCAATGCCCGCGAATAGGTTTGCCATGCCTTGGCAGCCGCTGTTTCCGCAGCAGTGGCGTCACCAAGCTGCAGAGATATCAACAGCGGCGTCATAGCAACGGATGCTTGTTTGCTTAGACCAATGAACGTGTCCGTGTTGGCCGCCAGTATCTCGGACGGTGTCGGTGGCACAACTGGAATCGGTTCATGATCAGCAACAACCACCTCCCCCGAGTCAATGGCACCCAGCAGCGCTGCCCACTCCTCGGGAGTTTCGTTTTCTGTGCATTGGAACGGCATTCCGCGATAGGTGCACACCACGTTGCCCGTCGCGTCATAAGCGCAGTCTGTAAACATTATTGAATCCTCCAGCAGAATCCATACCAGTATTGAGCAGCCACGGCAGTAGCGATAATCGATCCGCCCGCAGCTACCCCGCTTAAAGGTGGCACCGCTGTTTGTTGCGCCCCAGAAGATGTAAATGGGATTGCAAAATACGCCCACGTCCCTCCCGCTGGGAGAGAGTAGGCGGTATTAACGGTGCCTATGTTTGTTTGCCACGCTCCTACACCAGCACCGCTTATAGGCTTTGGAGCCAACCCTGCGTAGGTAGTAGAAAATGGAAGCTGTTCGCTACCTGAAACTGCTATCCAAGCGTTGGAGGCTGGAGATTTTTCCACCGTTAGCGTTCCGCCTGGGCGGATGGTGATGGATGACACTGATGCGTTTTGATTTACGAAGACAGCATCTGAACCGGAGCACAGCAAATTGAAATTGACCCCAGCACCAGACCAGATCGTAAAGCATGTTCCATCAGGTACACTTGATGCGGAAGGGAGCGTCATGTTGCCGGAGTAGGCGCCTGTACAATCGATTAAAGTGCCGGCCATGGCTGCGGTTAAAGTTTGCGGACCGGTAGCGAATACAGTTGTGGCAGAAAATTGAGCACCGATTTTTTTAACAAACGCGGTTGTTGCCAACTTTTGTGAATTATCGAACTGTTGCGCAGTGCCACCATAACTTCCGGCGGATAATTGACTGCTGCCGGCTGTACCAGCAATGATGACCCAGGCGCCACCGGCTACCGATGCGTTGTACTGAAGCCAAACATCTCCCGTTGCGGCAATCTCGCCGCCCTGCAAGGCAGCATGTGCGCCGCCAACGATTGCTTTAGCGCCGAGCCCGTTCGGATTGAAAGTAGCAGCGCCGGTGTTGGTGGAGAGGGCCTTAAATTTGAGAACCATTCCGTCTGCAAGCGAGGTTATTGCAGGCGCATAAGTCGCCGTGATTGCATTGGCGCTGCCAGCGCCTAACGCATATTGCGCTTGACTGACCAGAGATAGATTGCTAATTGCCAGCAGAAGTTGCGCGTTGTTGAGTTCGTCAGGCACTAATCCCGCCGCAGTCAAAACATTAATGATTTCTTGCGTGACTGCGTTCCCCCACTGCGCCGGAATCAAGGACCCTGGAGTGCCCGCCAGCGGGTCCTCATCAACGAACTTGCCACCTACCAACCCAACGCTGGGCACGCTCTTTGGATAATCCACAGTTTTACCTCTCAGTCGTAATTTATATGTACTACGGTGTGCGCTGGCGATGGACGCCGGATGGTGCATTCGAGCGGATCACCCGGATTTACACCGAAGCGCTCTCCCCAGTAGCTGACACCAAATCGCCTACCCTGCCGCTGACGACCACCTGTGTTCAAGGTCCACAAGAACTGTGCATGCCATGTACCAAAATGTGCGGAGCCGAACCTTGATCGACCGAAACGTGGCGCGCGATGCTCTGTGATAGTGGCGTTCGGATAGCCTTGGCTCACGGCTATATCTATGAAATACGCCCTGCTCTGCCCACCGACCTCGACCAAGCGCCGGCGCACTGCCAAGCGACGGTCCTCGAACGCGGGGTTTGGCCCCAAGCACGGGTCAGGCAGATTCATCACAGCCTCCCAGTCCGGTACCAACTCGCTAACGCTGACTGGGTCCATTTCGTTCAAAAGGTCAACAGCCCGAGCATCAAGCCGAGAGAACTCCAGAGATACACCCGTCAGTACAAGATCAATTTCGGGCACCAGTTCTGGATCCCAGGCTGGTCCCAAGGGAAGCAGACCGCGCAGTTGTTGCCGATACTCTTCAGCCGTCCGCGCTATAGCCATGTGATGCCTCCGAAAGTCAGCAACTCATTCGCCGCGGCAGTAACGTTTGCGGCCGGCACCGTCAGCGCGTGGTCTGTTTCGCCGGCGGCGCCGCTGATCGCTTCGCGAATGTGGCTGATCAGCAGCGTGTCGCCCAAGCCAGCCTCGCGATCGTGTAGATCCTTCAGGCTGGCCGTAATCGCAGCGCGAACCGCGGTGGTGTCTGGCACTGGGTGGATGCTGTAGAGCACCGGCTTTTGCGTTGGGGCAAGAACGTGGAGTTCGGCGGTGACTGGCCGCAGTGGCTCGATGTAGTCCTTGATTTCCTGTAACTGAGTAGGATTGGGCACTGGCACCGGATCGTTGTCCCGCATCACAAAGAGCCCGACGGTGCCCGGCCCCAGATAGTTGCCGCGGCACCATGCTCGGGTGACGCCGGGAAACTCCAAAGCCCACGTCTCGTAGTCGTCTTCCGATCCGCCGTGCGGGATAACCCGGTAGGAGCGGATGACCCGCGCGCGGAGCGATTCGATGCTTTCCTTTTCAATGCCGCCCGAGAGTCCTGGGGCGATGACGGCGAAAGCATTGGTCACACCGGCCACCGGCTGAACCAGTGTTAGCTGGAGCCCGGCATCAGCGTTACCGAGGGCGCCCGCCGTAACCGCCTCAATCGTGGTCGTGTTGCCCCCTGCAACAGTGGTAACGCCGGTGGTGACGCGGTACATACGGCCATCACCAGCCTGAAGCACCACATCCACGTCCAGCACGGCACCGGCGGCAGCGCTAAAACTGACGCTGCCTTCCGCTGGTTGAGCAGCATTGCGTGGACGATTGAGGCGCAGCGCCGCAATGCGCTCGAGCGTTTCCTCATCCGCCTTGTCAGGCAGGATCTGTTCGGCGATCCAGTCGAGGTAGCCGTACAACCCATAGGCTGTGCCGCTCAGCGTGCGCGCCAGCACTTGCGCATCGGAGCGGCGCAGCGCATCGCTGGCCAGATCGCTTTGCGTGCGGCTGATGAGCACCGGCAGTGAAGGTGTTTCAAACGGCATAGATCACCTGGTAGGAAGAGATGGGTTTGATTTCGATGCGGTCACCGCCGGGCACCGTAAGGATGACCGTCAGGTTCAGCCGGCTGATGTCGGCCTTCTCGCTGCTGACCTCGATTGCGATTGCGTGGCCATCGTCAAGAAGCCAGCGCAGGGCTTCGTTCGCATAGAACTCCGCGTCGCGCTGAGTTGCGTCTGTCAGCTTCACTCGTCGCAACAGCCACAGGCGCGAGCCGATGCGGTCGTCAGCGATATCCGGGTAGCTGTCGCCCCACCAGCCGAAGAGTTCCTCATCGTCTACGGGGTCATCGGTCAGCGCTCGGCGCCAGGTAAACAGACTGATCAGCACGGCGCGGGTCAGGGCTGATTCACGATCATCAGAAAAGATCATCAGGCCCCCGCCGCGGGTGGCCCGCTGTTTCCGCTGCCCGCCTGGACATTGGTGTGGACGTGAAGAATCTGGCTGACGCCGCCGGCGACCTGATCACCAGTCGAGACGATTTTCCCCGTCTGGTTGATGACCGGCGTGTCAAAGTTCACCGCGGTGGTCGCCTTGATGTTCAGCGTGGCGGTTTCAATATCGATGATTCGGCCACGCTTGAAGTGGATCTTGTCGCCCTCATCCGTGTAGATGGCCACCTCGCCCGGCTCCAGCGCCGTGATTCGGTACCGGCGATCAGCAGCAACCACGACGACTGCGTGAGACCGATCACCGCCGAGGAACATTGTCAGCACCTCGGCGCCCGGCAGTGGATTGCTGGTCAACCCGTATGGCTCGAAGTGTTCGACGTTGTCCTTCAGCTCGCCGGCGGTCAGCCTCACCTGCAGCGTCTGCATCATCTTCCCGGCTGCCGCCAGCACCACGGTGCCGCGCGCCATCATGCTTTTCAGGCTCATTTTTTCGGCTCGTAGTCTGCGGGGATGAGGTATTCGAAGTTGTCGGCCTTGCCGCCTTTCTTCAACTTGCGATCCTTATGCGGATCATGCGGTTCTGGCTCGAAGCCGTCCGGCGGACCGACCTCCAACTTGGTGATCTGCCCACTGTCGGTGAGCGTGTAAGTCACCCGGGCAATGAGCATGATGCGATCAAAGCCCAGAATTGGGTCGATGACCCGCACCAGCGAGTTGTGTTTCCACAGCGCGCCGTTCGACTGACGCCAGCCCTGCACGGTGTAATTGGTGGTGAGCGCTTTACCCATGCGCGTGCCGCGTTCCCAGTTCGCCCTGGCCTGCGCCAGCTCGTTGGTCATCTGGCCGGATTCCTGAATGATCATGACGCGCTTGCGACCAACGCGCGGATCCGCCACCAGCGCCGACACCTCGGCCGCCTGCTCGCCGAACTCGTCGTCGGTACCGCTCTTCTGGCCGAGCACCTGGTATTCGGAAAAGACCGCCGAGAAGTCGAGCGCGGCATCACCGGTCAAGATGTTGTTGCCGACTTCCAGCGCATCGAATGCCCGGACCTCGCTGCCGGGCTTGGCGAGCACCGCCATGCCCTTGGCGTCATCGGTGGAGAACACACGGAACAGCGTCAGCAGGCGGTCGATGGATTCGAAAACGGTTTCGCCTGGCTCGATCGTGTGGTCTGACAGCTTTGCCCCTTCCGGGATCTCGCTGCGCACACGAACACCGTACGGCGACGCCAGCGCCCTGACGATTGAAAGGACGCTTTGGTTGTTCCACTGCCCAGGCTTATTGATTGCCGCACAGTCCACCAGGTCGGCGGTGAGGGAGCGGCCGCTGACGCTGGTGGTGATTTGCTGATGGTCGTAGCTGATCGGCGTGGCGAACACCCACCCGGTCAGGACCAGGTCATCACCGATCTTCACCTGGCACTTGGCGCCCTGCTTGATCGGCAAAGGCAACGGCTGGCCTGGCCATTTCCATGTGATGTTCAGCGTGAATGATCGAGCCTGATCCTCAAGCCCGGCGGTGATCTCTACCGATTTCCAGCCGAAGTAATCCAGACCGTCAACCGTGAGGCTGACAGCGTTGACGTCTTCCATGGGTTACCTCTGGGCTATTTTGATCGGCCGGGCCGGCACGAACCCGGGGTGACGCAGGCGATTGCGCTGCACCACTTCGGATTCGCGAGTGGCATCACCGAAACGACGGTAAGCCAGCACCAGCGCCGACAGCGTTTCTGGCGGTGTGATTTCCACCAGGCGCACGCCCGATTCCGCAACGGCGGTCAGGTGTTTGACGATGGTCTGTCGCAGGGTGTTGAGCACCATGTAGTGCTCCGGATCGGCCTTCAAGGACGCCTGAAAGATTGCCTCGTTGAGGTTGTCGCGCAACTCGATCACATCGTCAGCCACCGGAACCTCCGGGCGCACGATCGGCTGCACAGCCTGCTGCTCGACCGAAGCCACCGTAGCCGTCGAAACCGGCTGAGACGCCACCGGCATTTCACTGATGATCAGCGCAACCTGAACCAGCAAAGCATCCTGCACCAGGTTGGCAGTGGCTTGGGAAGCCGCCGCCGCATCGACACCACCTGAATCGCTGACAGTATTGATGCTGGCCACGGCCTCGGTTTGTTGCGTGGCGGTGGCCACTGAGTTCCGGTAGCTCGAACCGGAGTCGTCACCCAGGTAATCGTCGACCGAAAACTCACTGAAGTAGCTGGAGAACAGCGACGACAGTGAATCGGGCGCATTCATCAGTGACTGCACGAAACCGGTCAGGTTGGTGAAGGCACCGATGATGGTTGAGAACTGCTGCTGGATCACCGTGTACACACCCGACAGGCTGTTGCGCAGACGTGCCAATCCCAGACGGGCCTGATCCACTTTCGCCATTGCCGACTTGTACCGGTCCAGCGCGGAATCCAGCAGGCTATCGGAGGCCTTCACCACCTGCTGCTGGGTGTTGACCTTCGCTGTCGGAAACTTCAGTGGGATGTCCGGGTAGAACGTTACCGCGAACGCCGCCATGCCGCCCTGCTTGAAGTCGTGCGTAAGCTCGGCCTCACCGGCCTTGACCTGCATGCGGCCGAGCCAAGGGTGCACCAGCTCGCCAGCGCCTGGCGTCTGCACGGCCTCCATGAATTTATCGCGGCGCTCGAAGCAGTCGTCACCGATGATCCAGCAGACGAGCCGGTGAACCTGCGCCTGTTTGCCCATTTGCTCGGAATAGGGCTCATCGCGCTGAGGAAACTCATGCAGTTGCACTTTCATGCCGACCGGCACCGAAGCCTGAGGGATCAAGAAACTGATCCCCCGGAACGACGCCGGCAGCATTTGATCACGCCATGTCTGATCCATTTATGGCCTCATCACACCCACGGTGCGGGTGCCTACGTTGGGCTTGATGTTCAGCCCCGGCTGATTGGTTTGTGGCTTGTCGACCTGAAGGCCGGGCGGCGGATTCTCGAAGCGCATCACCAGCTCGCCCTGGAGCTTTGGCTGACTGGCAGCCATGGCGTTCTGAACGAGCGAGTCCCCCTGCGGTGACCAGCGCTCTCCTTCAGGCCTTGGTCTCAACAGTGTGCCGTCGCCATTGCCAGCCCGCGCAGGCGCCACCTGCATGGTCAGGTTGTTGACGGCATCGGTGGCGGTATTCACCGCACCATCCATGCCGGCATCGCCCACCATGCCGAATGCGCCCATGATCGATTTCACCCACCCGCTGATCTTGTCCCAGGCATCCTTGAACCACTTCAGCGCAGGCTCCCAGTTTGCAATCAGGGCGCCGGCCGCCATGGCGATCAGGCTGGCAATCAGGATGAACGGGTTGGCTTTCGCCACCAGGTTGAATATCCGGGTCGCTACCGTCGCGGCCAACACCGCGCCCCTCACCACAACCAACGTCGCGCTGAAGATTTTCCCGGCGACGGTCGCGGCCAGCATGGCAACACGCATCGCTAGAAAGCCAGCGGCCGCACCCATCAGGCTCTTCGCCAGAACCGGGCTGGTCTGGGTGAACTTGTCCCACGCCAACTGCGCGCGCAGGGCTACTGCCTTGATCAGGTTCCAGAGCGCCGAGAAGAACGGCGCCACCTTCTGCCAGTTCGCGATGAGTAGGCCCGCCGCGAGAGCAAGCCCGCGAATGATCAAGCCGACAGGAGAGATTTTCGTCGCTGTATCGAACAACTTCATCGCAACGATGGCGCCCATCACACCTAATTTCAAAACACCAAAGGCCAAGCCGGCACCCAAGATCCCCTTCACCAACCCGGGGTTCGCCGCGGCGAACTCCGAAATCTGGCTTACGATCGGCCCTAACAACGTCATGATTTCGTTGAGCGGCGGCAGCAGTGCGTTGCCGATTTCAATGCCCAGACGCGTCACTCGGTTGCGCATCAACTGCATGGCATTCGCCGTCGTCGCCGACCGGGCTTCATATTCCTTGCTCATCGAGCCGGCGAATTTGGTGCTTGCCGAAACGTCGCCGAAGCTCTTTTTCAGCATATCCAGATTTGTCAGAAGCGGAGCAATTGCCGCAATCGATTCAGATCCGAATAGCTGAGTCAGCAGGCCAGCCTGTTTCTCCGGCGCGACTTTCGATACCCGTTCGAGCACATCGAGCATCGTACCCTGAGCATCTTTTTGCATGCCTTCGGAAACTTTCTTCACGTCCAGGCGCAGCGACTTGAAGGCTTGGGTTTGCTCCTTGGTGGCTGCTTTGCCTTTAGTCAGCGCCAACATGAAGTTCTTCAGGCCGGTGGCCGCCACCTCACTCGGGACACCCACACCGGCCAGCGTCGCGCCCATTGCCGCGATTTGCCCAGATGCCAAGCCTGCGATTTTCCCCAAGGGGCCAATGCGGGTCACGATATCGGCAATCTGCGCCGCAGAGGATGGGCCGGTGTTGCTGAGGTAGTTGATCTGATCAGCCAGTTTTACAACCTCTGGCTGAGTGAGCTTGAACGACGTCCGCCACTTGGCCATCATCTCGCCGGACTGCTCAGCGGTCTGGTCAAAAGCGATACCCATCTTCACGGCGTCTTCAGCGAACTGGCGCAACTCGCCAGCCGCGAAACCAGCCTGCCCGCCGGCCGCGACGATCGCAGCGATGCCGCTGGCCGCCATCGGCATTTTCTCGGACAGATCGAGCACGTCCTTGCCCATGGCCTTGAACTGCTCAGGCGTTGCGAAATCGACCACCTTCTTCACATCGGCCATGGACGATTCGAATTCGATCGCCGCCTTGGTTCCCGCCACGAATGGGGCAGCGAACACCCCACCCTGCAACACATCTTGAAAACTGATCTTGCCCAGTCCCGAGCTTTCCATTTGCTTGCGAAAGCCCGCAACCTTTTTCCGGATGCCGCCCAGCATCGGCGACAGCTTGTCGACGCCGGTGATCAACGCCTTGAGCTGGAATTTATCCGCCATCACTGCACCTGCTGGAGATTATTGATTCGTTGCGCGTGCTCCATGGATTCGCGGAGCACGTCGAGCGGGCGAGCCAACATCAGTTCCGGATCCGTTTTCCAGAACCACGCCAGGTCATAAGCAACGGCGATCAGGTCGTGGATGGAGTCGACGCCGCACTCATGAAAAAACTGGCCACCGCCCAGCTCAGCGAGTTCAGGTCAGCCAGATCCAGCTGGTTGACCGACGACGGCGGAATGCCGGCGCAGACGGCGATGTATTTCGCGGCCACGTCCATGTCCAGGCTGACTTCTTCGTTCTTGTCGATCTTGTACGGCAACGCCTTGATGGCCCGCACTTCCTGCACCGTCGGACGGCGCATTGTCAGCTCGGTCAGCGGCTCGCCGTGAGCCTCGATCGCCACCTGCAACTTCACCACATCATTCATTGCCAGCTCCCTTTAACGCCATCGAATTGCAATTCAAGTGTGCCGTCGTCGCCCTTGAAGGAAGGCTCATCGACGAGGAACGCCCCCGACAGCACGTAGACCCGACCGTTGTTGAATTCACAGGTCACCGTCATGTCGCGGCCGTTGGCCAGCTTTTTGATCGGAAAACCCTGCGGCATTAGCGCGGTCATCTTCAGGTAAGGCGGGAGCTCTTCTTCCTTGAAGAAGCCGGGATAGATCGTCTCGCGTTTTACCTCCATCAGCGGGGCTTCCGCGCCACCCGTGATGGTCAGCTGCTCACCGTCTACTTTTACGTACGCGGTGCCGGCTACTTTTTCGCCCATGGTCTTTGTCTCCAGAATGAAAAAGCCCGCACAGGGCGGGCTGGGTGTTCAGTTGAGCGTTACGCCGCTTCGTCGTACTGGAGGCGGAACTGGTTGAGCAGCGCGAAGATGCGCAGGCCGTTGATGTAGTCAGGCGGGAACAGCACATTGACCCGGCTCGGGTCGTTCAGATCGCGCTCCACCACAAGGTGCTCGGCGAACAGGTCAGCGTTTTCCACATGACCTTCCAGCTCGAGCTTGGCGTACTGGGCGATCAGCTCGCCGCGGATGGTCGCCGGGGTCACGATCGGCTGGCCGGCGCCGAAGCGGGTGCCATCGCTGGCCAACTTGTGCCGACCGTACTTGCTGGTGATGACGCTCTGCATGCGGCGCACGATGAACGCCGACTGGTGCATGGTCTCGCTGTCCAGGTACGAATTGTCGGCCTGGCCATAGGCGTTCTTCTGATAGGTCGTGATCGAGCGCTGGATGCGCACGTAGCCGCCTTCGTAGTACGCAGTGGCAATGCCGTAGTTCAGCAGCGACTGGCGTTCGGTCAGGGTGAAGCGGTCACTGGCCGGTGCCGGATCGATACCAGGCATGCTGCCGCTCTGCGTTGGACGGCTGGCATCGGCAGAGATGAACACCGCCGTGCGAGCCGCAAGCGATGCCGCCACCACCCATACCGGTTGAGGCACCCCGGGTTCCACGCCTTGAATGGTCATGTGCTGATCGTTGCGCGCCTGCCCGGCGGCCACCAGCGTGCCGATGGTGCCGCGCTTGGCGGTGTACACATGGCCGAACAACTGTTTCGCCCAGCTCCAGCGGCCAGTGTTGTCGTCCATCGCATCCTTCCAGGCATTCAGCGTGGTCATGTCAGACCATGGCTGGCACAGGAATTCGAAAGGCTCATCACCGAGCGCCGCGATTGCATCGACCACATCCGGCGCGCCGGCACCCGCAGTCATCGCCGTGGTGACCACGGTCAGGCCTGCCGGTGTCGATTCGCCGTTGGATTTGCCGAGGCGGTTCATCTGAATGCTGATGTCGTTGCCGCTTTCGCCGGTCCATTTGCAGGTCAGCGTCACCACGCCAGCAGCGGCCGCCGCGGTGACGGGCAGGTCTGGTGTGGCGTTGATCTTCACGGCCAAGGCAGCGGCCGCGATCGTCGGGGTTGCCGCCGATGCCACCGCCGACTGGACGCGCACGCCGCCGATGTACAGGTTCATGAGCCCGGCCTCGGTAGCAGCGCCGGTGATGGTGATGGTTGCCGAAGCGGATTCGCCGGTTTCATTCTGGAGCGGCAGACACCAGACCTCGCCAATCGGATCGACCTTGCGCCAGGTCTCGTACATCGCAGCGAGCATCGAGCCTTGGCCGGCAATGCTCTTGGCGATCGCGAGGCTGGAGACCAGCACCAGCTTGCCGATGCTTTCGCTCTCGGCGTCGTCATTGACTTGCGCGACGATGAGGCGGCGCATCACGCTCGAAGCGCTGTTTGCCGCCGAACTATCCATCTCCGCATAGAACAGCGGCACACGGATATCGGCGGGGATGTTGCTGAATCCGATGGCCATTATTTGCCTTCCTCGATCAGCGCCGTTTTAACGGCTTTGGTGGATGGGGCTTCAACCGTTTTGGTTCTGACGTCACCGTCAGCCAGACGACGACGCCACCAGGCGTTGTCGGGAACTTCCCGACCTTCAACGGGCAACAGGTCGCCAGCCTCCGGATCGGGCACAGAGCGGCCAGCGGCCGGCACCACAGTGATGCGCTTGGTCATGGTGTTACGTCTCCAGTGAATGCAACTTCAATGCGCCCGTCAGGGCCAGGTCGTTTCAGGTTGGGATCTGCAGGGTCGATGCAGTCCATGTTGATGGTCGCGCCAGAAAACCCGGGCAAGCCGTCGAGCTCCCACTCCTGCCATGTCTCTGGCGGCTGGTCGGAGCGATTGCGGCCGAGCTGGAATTCGGAGAAGAAGGTGAACTGGTAAACCAACCGCGCCCGGCTGATGTGCAGCAAGGCGCCCTTCCCGTATTCGATTTCGGTGTACTCAGGCCCTGGCAACCAGCCAACAAGAGCGCGCCAGAGCTCGGCGCGAATGTCGTGCAACAGATCGTTGTCTGCCTGGCCACGCTCATCCGATGTCTTCAGCACGATCACTACATTGAACTGGTCGGTGATGTCCTGAATGACCATGTTCTGGGCCCTGCTCGGGCTGGCAGCGTCGGCCGTGGCGATCACATAAGCGGCCGGCAGTTCAAGCTGAGCGCTGTCGACGACAGAGTCCCAGTCGATGCCGCCCGCAATTCGACCGGCAAAGGTTGGGCACGCCAGCCGCAGATGGGCAACGATAGGATTCAATTTCATGCGGGTGTCCGGGGCAGCGATCAGCCCAGCGCGTTTGCGAAAGCGGTAGAGAGGATCGATTGAACTTGCGAAGCCGAGTCCTGCAGAGCGTCGGCCATGTAGTTGTCGCGTGGCTTGATGCGCCATTCGCCGGCGGCACGCTCAGCTACCGCGGCGGCACGGGCACCAGCAGCCCGCCGGTTTGATTTACCTCGGCCCTGCCCGGGTGCGAGCTTTCCGAGCTTGCGGCCCTTCTTCACACCGTAGTGCAGATAAACCGGGTAGAAATCTTCCATGGCGGAAGTTTTGGTAGGCGACACGCGAACCAGAAAACCAGACTTCGAGACCTTGAAAATCACCGACTCAACCGTGCGCCCGGTCCGGCTGGTGGGGTACCCGTCTTGCCCGCCACCCAAAACAAGATTCATTTGGGCCCGCTGCGCTACCAACAAGCCGGCCTTGCGCATGCCGGCGCGGATCTTCCGCTTATCGAAAGCGTCGCGCTGGAAATTGTCGAAGCCTTCGAAGTGAAGATAGCCTTCAACCGATGCTGAGTTAGGCATAGATGCCCCCTCCCGAGTTGATCAGTCCGAGCTCTTCGACCTCAAGCACAACGAATCGGCCACGGCCGTTCATGTCGAAGCCGCGCTTCACCCGATACAGGGTTTGCTGATGAACCACTTCATAGGCCGTCGTGATGCCAGTGCGAAAGCGGAGGAATATGCGGTGGGTGATCTTGTTGTCGGTCTGGGCGCTGTCTGTGTAGACGGCCGAACCGACAGGCTCAATCTTTGCCCATCGCGGGTTGAGCTCCGAGAACAGCGACTCCACGCCCATGTCCGCAGAGGGGGCATCATTTCGGCGGCGCAGCGTAATGTGCTTGTTCAGCTCGCCAGCGCCAGGTTCGCGATATGCCATTCAAACCCCCATCTGGATTCTGTCGGGCTGCAGTAGCGATCGCGAACCGTGTGGTAGCTCGATCACCGAGGACGTATTGATTCCGGTCACGGTATCCTCTCGGCTCATCCATAAATGACCAAGCGTAAGCAGGCAGGCCGCAACGATGGACTTGTTTATGACTATTCCGCGAGCAACCGCCGTGCAATCTCGCAACGCCTCAGAGAACACGAACTCTGCATCGGCAAACGCAGCGCAGCGGTCATCCCAGTTTTCAACAGCTTCCGCAGCCGTGACGGCCAGTTGATAAGCCGTGCGAGCGGCGAGGCGCGCTGCTGGGACCCCGGCGCGCGCAGAAGCCAAGGCCGCAGCGTCGGCATAAAATCGGCGCTGCAAAAACTTCTGTGCGGCGCTTTCAGCACTGTCGAGCTTCGACTGAACGTCAACGACGTCCTCGGACTCTGCCCGAAGGTGCTTCATCGCCAGATCGATATCGATGACGCTCATGTCTATCACGCCCCGTCAGGTCTTCGATTGTGGCGATTTCCCAGTCGACTTGTTTTTTGGATCAGGCGCTTTTTTGTTATCCGGCTCAACCGCTGCTTTCGAATCGTAATCTTCGATCAAGCCGTTCCGGTGAAGGTCACGAGCAAGCGATTCGTCGATTACGAGCTCTGCGCCGCGCTTGAGATACTTGTCGTCGATCCCCAACCCGTCTGCGTTGAACCCTTTTACGGTTTTTACAGTTACGTCTGGCATAAGTGTTCGCACCCAGTTACCCGGGCGCGTTCCTCTTAAGGGCGGAGAACGCTTAAGGAGCGTCGAACTCGCCGTGGACAAAGGATTCCTCGCGGTAAACCGCAAGAGCCAACCGCTCTTCTGCACGGATGGTGACCATGTTCGTGCGGAAGTTATCGCCGTCTTCGGTGGAAACTTCGACCGCGGCCTCTTCACGGTCGAATACTTGAGCGGCGATATTCATCGCGCCTACCAAGAATTCACCTTCCGGCACCGCGTTGCTGTCTACCACTGGCAATTTCCAGAGCCGCTGCGCCCCGCCCTCCTGGACATTGACCCAGATGTAGGAGCCGTTGGCGTCCTTGGTCAACTCGATGTCGGCCCAGTCAACCGGGTTCAGCGCGATCGCCGAAGCACGATATTCAGCGATGCGAACCTGCAAAATCGCACGACGCAGGGTGTCGATTTTGGTATCGCCAACCTTGCGAAGAGCATCGTTGAACGCGGAGGCCTGAGGAATCAAACCAAGCATGTTTCCACCGACACCATTGCCTGCGATCAACTGTTCTTCTTCTTTGTACTTCAGGCCGTAGATCGCACGACCATTGATGTAGCTCTGCAACAGCGGGATATCCGACAGCACCTGTTTGGACGCGCGAAACCAGTGAGCGATCGTTACAACATTGGTGGTTTTCAGACTGAAGGAAATATCAGACTGAGCTTTGGCCGCGCCTTCAGTCGCCTGAATAGCAGCCATGTTTTGGAAGCCGCTCTCCTGGACATATTCGATGGAGCTGGAGCTGGTCCGGCCTGGCATGATCAGATCGCGGATAACGAACTGACGATCAGGCTCGGCGAGCACGCCGGGTAAACGGGTAGGCTGAATACCGACGCCAACACCACCAGTCCCCGTAGTCGCGCTGGTGATATTGGTGACGGCTTTGCGGCCGATCCGAGCAATACCGCGGCCACGGGTTTGCAGCGCTTGGAAATCCTCTGAATCAGACAGCTCTTCACCGGCGGACTTTTGCTCGGTTGGGTCGTTGGCGGCGAAGCGTCGCGCCATCTTCTGCTCGATATCTTGCAAGCGATCTTGCAGACCCAAGCCATCCTTCACAAGGCCGTCGAGGACAGTTTTGGTATCAGCCAGGATGGTGCCATGTTCTTTGATTTCTTGGCTCGCCTTCTCGGCGAACGCCTTGATTTCCGTGTCGCGCTGATCAAGCAGGTCATTGACGGCCTTCAGCTGAATCTGGTCGCCAGCGTGTTCTTTACGCTGCATTTGACGATGCTCGGAGCGAGCGTCGTTGCTCATGACGTTGTGCATGGTGAATCCTCAAAAAGAAGGGAGAACCAGCGCCGGACGCGATTTAAGCGCCTCGACGATTTCGATGGCTGCCAGGTCGCCCTCGGACTCGCTCCGGAGCAAATGCTGCAGTCCGCGATTGGCAATCACCGCAGACTGAGTTTTCGAGAAGCCTGCCTCGCGCAGGAGCAGCTCAAATTCGGGCATCGAAGGCAGGCCGCCATGGGCAAGCTTCGATTTGATAGTGTCGGTACGCGCCTCATCGTTCGCCGGCACAGTGACGATCGAGATTTCCACTAGGTCGAGTTTGGTCAGCGTTCGAATACGCGTTTTTTCGTCGAACTTGGAATCGCGAACGTAGTACCCGATCGACAAACCAGTGATGGAGCGCGACTGCATCCCCCGCAAAGCGATGCGGGCATAGGGTGCGTCTGCCAGCCAGAGGTCGCCGGAACCGAACAGGCCGCGGTCATCCTCTTTCAGGCTCTCGATGTCCCAGCTGCCGATCGGCTCCCCGGTGCGGTGCTGCCACAACACTGGGAAGGTGCGGCTTTTAGCCTTCGCATCCGCGATGGATTCGAGAAAAGCCCCCGGCGCCACGACCTCGTTGTAGCTGTCGACAACGCCAAACACTGATCCGTATCCAGAAAAAAGGCCGTCGTCCCCGACAGCCTTCACGTCATAGTCGAATGATCGGTATTTCACCGCCACCGATTGGTCTTTTCGGTTCATTCAGAATTACCTTTTGGCTTGTCGTTGAGCCAATCAATGAGCGCTGAGCGCGCTTGCTGAGCATCGCCAGCGCCTTCGCCGAGTTTGTCGATCGGGAGCATGTTGGACTGCACAGTCAGTTTCGCCGCGTTGCCGCCATGGGGAGCCATGTTCTCTTTTATCCGGCAATCGTCACGGGTGTAGATGCCGTTCTGCGTCATCGAGCTGTAGAACGCAGCGCGCGCCGCACTGTCGGCGCGAAGCAGTCCTTCAGGATTGAACTTCGCGTAGAAACGACGGCGCTCGTCCGGCCGAAGCAAGCGGCGATTGATGCTCTGTTCGATGCGCTTCATCCAGGGCAACAGCGTGAAGCTGAGGAAGCCGAGCATTTGCTGCTCCATCCCCGTTCCCCAACTGGTGCTATTCGAGGTATGGCCAACCATCCATGGCGGCACACGAAACCAGCGACAGATCTCTTCGACGTTGAACGCTCGCGTCTGCAGCATCTGGGCATCTTCAGGTGACATAGACACCTGCTGATACTTCATCCCTGCCTCGAGCACCATCGTCTTGCCGGTGTTGACTGTGCTGGCGAACTGCGCAGCCATGTCTTCTCGAATATCTTCGCGCTGCGTCTTGTTCAAGATCGAATCAGTTGACAAGACACCGCCCAACTTCATGCCGTTGGCAAACATCTTGCTCGCCGACTCATCTGCGGCCATTGCAGCGCCGAACACGTTGCGCCCCATCGCGATGGGGCTCAATCCGCATAACGGGTCGGTTCCGAACCCCCGTGTATGCATCATTTGTTCGTCGAGCAGCGTATGAGATTTCCCAGTGCTATCGATGAATCGGTATTCGATTGAGCCATCACCCAACCGGCGCGGCGGCGAAACGGACTGTGGAAGCAAAAACTCGAGCGATGAAACGTCCTTCCCCACCCGCGTTGGTTCGTTGAAGCTGTTGCCAGACAGCAGCAGGCTCGCGACCACGCATTCCCAGAATTCGACAGGCGTCTGATCAGCGTTGGGTTGAACGCTAATCACCCGGTGAACCGGATGCGCGCTGGCCACTACCGGCACGCCTTTTTGATCTTCGTAAAGGGCGATCGGCAGTGTCGCCAAGGTCTCAGCAATCAACCGAACACAGGCCCAAACCGTAGACAGCTGCAGGGCTGTTTGCTGGCTGACGGTTTTGCCCGAAGCCGAATCGGTGCCGTAGTAACCGTTCCAGAAAGACGCATCGCCCAGCCCGATACGGCGCCCCACCCAACCGGCAAGCGAGGATCGCATAAGCCCAGGCTCGGCCGACTTGTGCAGCGCTTGGCGCAAAACTGCCTTGAGGGATCTATCCACCGGTCAACCCCTTACGAATGAACCCTGCCGCAATCAGAAAGGAAACGCCGCCAGCCACCAAAGCCCAGCCGAGGCCGGCGAGAACAAACACTCCAGCGGCGATAAGGCAGAACGCGACGATGGCCACGGCAATAAATAGGATCAGGCCTGTTTCCATGGTCAGTTATCCAACGATGATTGGTTTGGAGAAGAAGTCGCTGATGTTGCCGCTGCTGTCGCCGGCCATAATGATGACCCGCCCGACAGCCATGATCAGTGCGATCGCACCGTCAATCTTGTTGTCATCGCCCTGCTTGATCGGCCGTACAACGTCATTGTTCCCCGGAAGATTTTTACCAATGACGTTGCTGATACACCACGTCATGATCGGGTTGCCATCGTGGTGGAACCGACCTGACTCAATGGCCGCCTCAAGCTCTTTCATCGGGTCCGACATGTTCGTGTAGTTCTGCGTGATGGTGATCGGGCTGAAGCCTTGGTCATCCAGATCGTGCATCAGACCGGAAGCGCCGAACGGATCGATTGGGCATTCGCGAATGGGCGCCTGATGGTTGGCTTCTTTGGTGTCTTCGAGGATCTCCCGATAATCAATCTCGGCGCCTTCCGTGACATCAAGGTGCCGTGAGTTGATCCACGCCTGAAAGCGTTCCGACATGCGCTTGTTGTCGCTGTTGAACGCAGTGTCTTCTGGCACCCAGAACTTTGGCGCGACACTGTAGTAATGCGTCTTTCCATCGATCACGCGCCAGAACAATCTGGCGCGCGAGTTCATATCCAGCTTGCGCGCCAGGTCGAAGCCGGCGATCCATTCCTGGCCCTCAAACTGCTCCAGTGTCAGCGTCGTGTCTTCACACGCTTTCCAGCTTTCCATGTTGTAGAAGCCGGCCTTGGCGCTCACCCATAGATTGAGGTGCTTCGTTTTGAATGTGTTGGTGAACCTTGCCGATCGGATCGCGCGCGCCTGCTGGCTTTCCAGATACTCCTGGAACACAGACACCCCATGGTTAGGGTTGGCCTTGGCCAGCATCTTCGGATCGGTCCAGTCATCGCCCTCGTCCAGCGTCCATATCCAGCCGAACAGCTCGTCGTCTGGCACCGTGCCCTCGAGCATCTCGATCACTTGCCGACGTTTGTCGTAGCAAGGCCCTTCGATATCCGCACCGGCCGTGGTGATGATGAACATCAGCGGCTGCCGGCGTGCGCCCATGCCGGTGAGCATGGTGTCGTACTGAGCAGAGGTCGGGTGTTCGTGGTATTCGTCGACAATGGCGCAGCTCGGTGAGGCGCCGTCGCCAGGGTTGCCGATCAGCGGCTCGAACCGGCTGAAGTCGGACGGGATGTTCATGTTCGAGGCGTTGACCTCGATGCCCGCGGCCTGGATGAGCATCGGTGACTTGCTGACCATCAGTTTGGCAGGCCGGAAAACCTCCCATGCTTGCTTCTCAGTGGTGGCGCCCGCGTAGACCTCGGCGCCGAACTCACCGTCGGCAACGAACATGCTGATGCCCACGCCGCCCGCTACCACAGACTTGCCGTTTTTGCGTGGCACCTCCCAGTAGCTTTCACGGAAACGGCGATGACCGCCCTTCTTCTTCACCCACCCGAAGGTGACGGCAAGCCCGAACAACTGCCACGGCTCAAGGGTGATGAGCTGACGCTTGAACGCCCACTCGCCCTTTGTGTGGGGAAGCAGCTGGATCAGCTTTAGCTTTTTCTCAGCCTTGGCTGCATCGAATTTGTAGCGAAATCCTCGCTTGCGACTGGCCGCCAGGTCATCGAAGTGACGCTGGATCGCTTGGTGCACATACCGGCATGCCGGCACCTTTCCCCGAAGAACCGAGCGCCCCCAAGCCGTCGCCTTTTCGACGTTCGGCGTAGGGGACTTGGCCATTTAGGATCTCAGTAGTTGGGCGAATTCATTGGTTTGTTTTTCCTTGTTTCCACCGATCAGGCGCGAGCGGCTGGACGGATCAAGGCCGAGCATCGACCCGAAGGTCACCATCTGGCGCATCGCCTCGTTAGCCGCGGTCAGTGCTGGATTTTTCATCGGGCTGCCCTGAGCAGACTCAACAACGATGCCGTAGGTCTGCACAGATTCTTCGGCCAATCGCCACTTGCTATACGCGGTGCAAAACGCCTCCACGTTGTGAAGGTCGGTCAGGGCGATGACGTGTTCGCGTAGCAATTCCGGGACAACCATCTTCCACATGGTGGCGGCGATATCGCTCATCCACTCGGGCGGATCGATGTCTTTGGTGATTTCTGAAAACTGCGGTTCGGACGTGTTCAGCGCCCGCTTGCCGGGATTACCGGCCAGTGCTTTCTTGGCCGTTGGCTTGGGTTTGCGACCACGGCCGGCGACCGTGGCGGTGCCTCCCATCGCGCAACTCCTGATTTTTTAATTTCGCGGGCGTAAGAAAAAGGCTGGGCGGACGGTCTAGAAGCAAAAAGCCCCCGACTTTTGACCCTCCCCCACCCCTCTGGATGAGAATCCGTCTCGTTTGACCATTTTCCGTGCATTTCGCACGACTACCGCCTTGGATTGCCCCACCCACCGTCTTCCGAGGCCGTCTTCGTGCTGTGGCAGCTATGGCACAGCGACTGCCAGTTGCTGCGATCCCAGAACAAAGTCATGTCGCCCTTGTGAGGGACGATGTGATCCACGTCTGTCGCAGCCACGACTTCGCCGCGCCGATCATGTTCAGCGCACAGCGGGTGCTTGATGAGGAAGCCTTTGCTCGCCTTCTGCCACTTGTACCCGTAGCCACGCTGCGTGCTGCTCTCTCTCTGAGCGTCGACGCGTTTGGCTGCCGCAGCCTTCGCCAGTTCGGCATGGTCATCGCAGTAACGGGCATTGCGGGTCAGCGCCCGACAGCCAAGCGCGGTGCATGGCTTCTGGGGCCTGAGGGGCATATCAATCCACCTGAACGATTCGGGCAACGTTGCCGCGGGCACGCCAAACCAGAACGGCGGCCAACCCATAGAACGCCGTGTTGAACCACGACGCATCAGCGAACTCACCCTCGATCACCATACGGCCGACCAGGCTTACGCACTGCATGCCGGTGACGGCGCATGCAGCCCATGCAATCAGTGAGATCGAGAGCTTGTAGCGGGAGTTTGGATATGGGCTGTAGCGCAACCCGATCATGGTAAAGATGACCGCACATAGCGCGGCCTGAATGACAGCAGCCATTTAACTCTCCTTCCGTGCCCGGAGGCGGAAGAACCATTGCAGCCAGCGCGGCATCACGCCTGTGTGCATCCACTCAAGAATGCCGGTCGCGACTGCCACGCAAATTGCGCCACAGACGAACCCACTGAATCCGGCCGTTTTGGTCCAGGTGAGCCCCAAGAGTTCGGCAGAGCCGAAATAACCGCCGATCCAGCCGGCGAAGAGGTAACCGATACGGCGCCACGTTGGCATGGCGTCCGCTGCCACGACGAAGAGAAACGCTCCGCCGAATGCTCCAACAAGTGCTGACAGGTCAATCTGCGGGAAAGCTGCACCCAAGCCAAGGCTGGCGACCACACCAGTTACAGCGAGTGCGCCAGTGCTCGGCTCAGCCATGTGCCGCTCCATCAATAAAAGAGGCCTGCGCGGCCTGGGCAATGCCCGAAAACGAAAAAGCCCCGCTCGGTGGCGGGGCTTCGTGTGTCGTCTCTCATAACGCGCAAGATCGACATGATGGGGTTAATTTACGGCCAATTGGCCATCATGGTCAAGCGGCATCTACAAAGATTTGTTCCCGGTCGAAAATCTCGGTGGCATGGATCACCGCAGCCTCTTCCAGCTGCTCGAGTCGCTTGTGAATTCCACCACGCCAGTTACGACGGGTGCGCTCTGGCGAGCCGGCCAGATCCCAGGTGTTCATGTCGTAGAACTCGGCCGGCAGCACGATCATGTCGGTTGAACGCTTGCCCGACTCGACACCCTTCAGCTTCGGAATCGCCCAGGCCGTGAGCGCTTTGTAAATGAACAGCTCCGGTGCCGGAGAAGTCATTCGCGAAACGAGCCGGCCGATCGCGGCGACCTTGTTGGCCTTGTGGGTCGAATACTTGGCGACCAACACGTCCCACTGTGCGGGAGCGAGCTGGCGGTGCAGCAGCGCATATAAGCAGCAGTCGTAATCGAACTTGTCGCGGGGTGATAGGGAGCTGCCATTTCCGCCTTGGCGCAGATCGGCATCGATCAGCTTTTGCCAGGACTGCTTGGTGCTGTTGTCGATGTTGTCGGCAGCCAGTACGCGTACCAAGGTGCTCATCACGTCTTTATAAATGCCCATCGATTAATCCCCCTTGGCGGCAAGCGCCACCGAATGAAAGGCCCGGCGACCAGCCCTGCCAAGGATTTTGTCTTGGCATGAATGCATTGCGGTGCAAAATTCCTGACGCTCCATTGGATGTTCTATGGGCAATTTCAGGTATTCGTTCCAGGCATCTCCGAGCATCTGCGCGACCTTTGCTTCGTGCTCAGTCAACTCTGCTATCCGCATACTCAATCCCCCGTGTAATTCGATCCGCCGGCGCCGCGGCGGTTGTTCTGTTCGTAGTACTCGGATACACCCATGGGTGAGCCGGTAATTCGCCGATCGATCTGCTGGCACGCGATCCGAAGATTGAAGCCGAGCTGCGTGACCAGCTCTTGCAGTTCAAGCGCCTGACCGTTGTCGAATCGAACCCAGCCCGATGCGTGGCACTGGAGGCAGTCCATCTCATGGAAAACGCCGCTGATGACTGCCTTTCCCTTGCACGCTGCGCAGGGCGCCAATGGGATCACCTGCTTTTTGAATGCAGGTCCGTGCGACTTCTTCATACGGACACCATCAGGCGGCAGTGAATTGATCGGACATCAAGCCCGGCTTCGGGATCATGCGGGATCTCAAGTTCAAACCCGTCCTTCATGGTGATGATCAGGCGAGGCCTGCCGTTCTCGACGATCTTGATTGCCGCGATCAGCTTGGGATTTACAGCGAGGCCGGTGGCCGCATTGAGCAAAATCATCATTTTTAAACCTCGCCATTAACAAATTGTGGATTCACCTTGCAGGCCGCGTATTCCGTGGCTTGCAGGGTGTTTTGCGAATCTTCATATCTAACGCCCGTCTGCCCGTGAATCGCCTTAAAGCCACGGCCATCTAACCAGTCATGCCACTTCACCAACGCCAGTCGACGCTGTTCGGTGGCCTGGGTGTTGATGTAGGTGGAAGCGATCTTGCCCAGAGAATGGTTGAGCAGCATCTCGCCGATGTGCCCGTCGATGCCGAGGTCAGTCCATGCGGTACGGGCTACCTTGCGTAGGTCGTGGCTGGTCCACTCGCCCATGCCAAGACGGGTGAATACGGCGCTCGCCTGGTTCTCGCTGAGAGCCAGCCCGCGACGAGACGGGAACAGGTAGGCGCCTTGATAGCCGGCGGCCAGTTGAACTGCCCGGTACCGACGCAGCAGCGCGCATACCTGGTCGGTCAGCGGCAAGCGATGTTCGGTCCGGTTCTTGGTGCGCTCGGCCGGGATGAACCACTCACGCTCCGGCAGCGCGATATCGGCCCAGCGGGCCATGCGGGTTTCGCCAATTCGTGTGCCGTGGCAGAGCATCATCAGAGCGAGCATGGCGTCTGCCGGCGCCGTCTCGAAACGCTCGACCAGCAAGGCGAGTACGTCAGGAATCTGGACACCGCGCAGCCGGGCAGCCTTGGGCACGATGCGAGCGGTGGTGAAGTCGGCGAACTTCAGGCCAGCCATTGGGTTTGTCGCGATCAGGTCCAGCTTATGCGCCTGGCGGAACGCGGCAGACAGCAGGCGGTAGAGCTGCTGCACATAGGACAGCGACAAGATGGCTTGCAGCGGCCACATCAGCATCTGGTCCAGGGTCTGGGCGCTTACATCACGTATCGGCAAGTCGACGAGGCGTGGCTTCAAGTGACAGGTAATCGCTGTTTTTCCGCCGGCTTTTCGCTTGTCCGAAAGCGACCGATCACGGGACATCCGATCACCGTACCAATCGAGCAGATCACCGACAGTGCTCCAGGCTTCGATTGCCGCGCTGGCGTTCGGCTTGAGCACCAGGCGCTGCCGCAGCTCGGGCAGAACCGCCAATACGGCATTGGTCTTGAGGTCGGGATATCCTGCGATCCGCCGCCACGAACGCTTGACAACCAAGTACCAGGAGCCGCGCGCCCTCCCCTCACTGAACCGAAAGTAGAGTCCCGGGTGGCGCGGGTCACGCAGCGTGTGCACTGCCGAGTCGGCAGCCTGCCGGCGGATCTCGGCATCGGAGAGATTGACGGCGGCGGTGCTCATGCGGCCACCACTGTTGGAGCGAGGCGAAGGTAGGCGCGGATCTGCTCCATCGCGTCGAAGTGCCCCCGGCAGACGATGGCGAGATAGCCCTGATCGTTCAGCTTGCGAATCCATTTGTGCTGGCTGTCCGAGACGGGGGCAGCATTCGGCGGTGTCGCCTTGAATTCGATATACAGGCCGAAATAGCCGCCGCGTGCCATGGTCAGCACCAGGTCAGGAACACCGGCGGCGACGCCCTGCCCTTTCAAATCTGCCGCGACCTTCTTCAGGCGGTGCCCACCATTGGGGACGTGATAGATCAGGTCGGCGACTTCCGGCATCCGGATGCGCAGCTCGGCGATCAGCGCGGTCTGCTCCTGGCCTTCGCGGTCGACCCGCTTGGCCCGCACAGGCTTGGCCTTGAACAACCTCATGGCAGCAGGCTTCATACACGCTCACCACGCACCATGCGTGCACGCCGGCTCAACCGCCAAATACCCCACAGGCAAGCGACGAACAGAATCAGCAGTGAACCGAAATAGAAGTGGAGCAGATTGTTTTCCAGAAAGGCGATCATGCAGCCCCCTTCACGGTGAGAATTCCTGCCCTGATCAGGGCTTCGTGGGTTTCGGCGATCGCGCGCGGCACGTCCTGCCAATCAATCTCGCCGGCGGCGCGGCCATCGATCACGTCATGGCAGGCGCTGCACGCGTACACCGCCACTGTGTCGAAGCCCTTCATGCCCATGCCCTTCTGCCCGCAAGGCAGGTGTGCGAGCACGGTGGTTTCCGGGTTGTGGTTGCAGATGCCCGGCATGCGCAACGTGCAGTCTTGGCCATTCGCCGAGTCGCGCAGTTTCTTGGAGGTCACGCGCATACCGGCTGCCCCGTGACGACGTCGACGACTTCGTAGGTACCCGGCCACATCCACGCCCCATAACGCTTGGCCATGGACTCGTCGGCGAACAGCGCCAGTGCGTGATCAGGTGGAGAGCTCAAATCAACCTTGAACGAGCAGCAGAACACCGCGAAGCGGTAGGTATCGATCTCGGGAACAGCCAGGCGCCGGTCAGCCATCAGAAACCCTCCTTGCCGCGCTGGGATTCCCATTCAAATGGCACGGCAATCGCGCCGCCTTCCCGCAGTCGATCAAAGCAACGCTCACCCATAGCGCCTGGGAGCATGCCGGCGTCGAGGTTTGAAATGATTACCGTGGGGCGCATCTGCTCGTAACGGCCGTTGATGATCGAGAACAACGTCGTAAGCTCGAAATCGCTAGGGGTCTCCTTGCTCACGCCAATTTCGTCAAGGATCAGAAGCGACGGTCCGATCAGCCCTGACAGGATCTGGCTTTCGGTGCGCTCACTCCCTTTCGAGTAGGTCGAGCGGATCTCCTGCAACACGGTGCCGAGCGTTCGGTACACCGCTGTCGCGTCTGTTTTCTTCATGATTTCGGCAGCGATGGCCACGCCCAGGTGCGTCTTACCAGTTCCAGGTTTCCCCAGCAGCAACAAGCACCTCCCGGTCGGGGCTATTTCTGGGAACTTGTCTGCGTACTTCGTGCAGATCCTCAGCGCCTCCTTCTGAGCGGGTGATACGGCGAGATACCCAGACAGCGTTTTCCCGGCGAACCGCTTGGGGATCAGAGCGGACCCAAGCTTCAGCGCCAACTCCTGCCGCGCCTGAGCCCTGATGCGCTCCTGCTCCTCTGCCTTCGCAATGACCTGGCACTGCGGGCAGGCGGTCTTGAATTCACGGCCGAAGATGACATTGACGGTCTGCGGGTACTGACCGTGCTCTTCGCAAATCCCCGTCGACTTGTGCGGCGCCGACGATGCAGTAGGCATGGTGATCACGTTTTCAGATGCCATAGGTACCGTCCTCTCGCTTGGTCAGACCAGCGGTGTAGTTACGTTCCGCGAACCCGCTGTGGCGCGAAGGCTGAACAGGCTTCAGCTGACGAACGTTGTTGGCCTTGGCCCTGTCCGACTTCACCCAACCGACCAATAGCGATACCCATTTGGCCTGGGTGTTCAGGCCGCCAATGGACTCGTGGTGCGCTGTGAACGAGGCCATGGCTTCTCGGGTGAAGAGGTCCGGCGATACGCCGAAGTGCACGCAGTAGGTTTTCAGGAGATTGGCGTCAGGCACCCAGTCCAGCGTCATCTCCACAGGTTCCTTTGGGTCGACGGGATCCACCGATGGGTTTGGGACGTTTTCCAGACCCTGCTCGGCTGAATCCGAATTGCCCTCGCCCGCTGAGAGAGAGTGGTGTTGATCTTGATTCAGTGAATCAGGAATCAGGAATCCACAATCAGGAATCAGGGCGTTATCGTTTGGTGGATTAACAGGCTCTAACGGTGGTTTAACGTTAAAACCTTGTTCAGAGACATGAACTTTGCGTTGGCCGCCTGCGACTACGACGTTCTTTTTCCGTTCGTTAACAGTTAGATAGCCGTTAACGTCGGGCAACGTGCTGTCCTTCTCCGAACCATGAGGGCTCTGGTGCTTCTGAAAGTTGACGATCTCGATCACCGACTGACCAGCTACTTGGTAGCGTGAAATGAAGCCAGCAGCAGCCAAGCGATTCAGGCCGGCATCAACGTCATAGTCATCACATGGGAGAAGCTCGATCTTGATGCGCTTCACTCGGTCCTCAAGGCGACCCTCCCGATCGGCAAGGCACCACAGACCGATGAACATCAGTCGATCGAACGCTGGAAGCTCAACGAGCAGTTCATTGCTGAACAGCCCCGGTTTCACGTTACGGGCCCGAGCCATTACGCAGCCTCCCGTTGAATCGCAGGAAGTAGGAAAGCCACATGCGCATGATTGAAGTGTCGCGACACGTTTTGTCCGTGCGGGAAAAGTGTCGCGACTTGGCGGGTATTGCCTGGAGCGGTGTAGGTGTTCATAATGGCCCCACTGTGTTTTACAAGTTGTTGAAAGAACCGCCCTGCCAGGCGGTTTTTTTATGCCTGCGATTCAGGCGACTTTTACCGATGCCTTCAGCTGAGCCAGTGCTTCTTCCGCCTGGCCTATCTCTTTCAAGATCCGGGCACGCTCTACCTGATCGACCCGACCATCAGCCATTGCCGTGTGCGTCTCGACGGTAACCTCAGCGAATTCCAGCGTTGCGCGGCCAAGCGCTTCATGAATTCCCAGCGCAACAGGCTGGTCCTGCTTCACGATCGAGTACCCAAACTCGCCAGCCAGAGCTGCAAGAGGTCGCATGTCTTGGGTGTGTAGAAGCAATGCGTACAGATGCTTCGCGTTAAACCACGCGCCGTCGTAGTTGGCATTCGCCCGCTGGAGCAGGCTCACCGGCGGCATGTTCATAAGCGTGGCCAGTTCCTTGGTATTGGCTTCATCAACCACGTCGTCGCAGGCCTTCAGAAAATCTTGCATCCGTAAAACCTCAATCTTGTTTATGTGGCTGCATGCCATCAGTCGTTGCAAAATGTTTCTCAGGGCGGTAGGTCAAGCAGCGCCGAGCAAAACCTTGTGGGCCAGCTCGACGAGATCGGGACGAAGTCCGGCGATGGTGATTTCGCCTCCGGAGGCATCCTGCAAGCGCTCAGCAAGTTCGGCAGAAGCTTTGCGGTGACCACCCGCGAGCTGCCAGAGATGGCCGACGGTGGTTTTAGCGGCAGCGGCAACTTCTTCACGTCGGCTGGAAGCAGCGTTTGCGAGCCAGTCGCGCAGATGGTCATTCATAAGGAATCTCCTGAAACGTAGGAGAAATTTAGCTTAGAGCTAACATTGGAGCAAGGAATATTTAGCTGTGAGCACATTTAGCATTGAGCTAAACGCTGTCATCCTTGGCCGCATGGATATTTATGCGATTCGCAAACATCAATTGATCACGCTGATTGGCGACCAGAGAAAAGGCGCTTGCGCAGAGCGCTGGGGGATGGCGCCTGCGCACTTAAGTCAGATCCTGTCGGATAAAACCGCTAAGAACCTTGGGGATGACGTTGCTCGACGCATTGAGTCGATCGAGAAACTTCCGCGGGGTTGGTTTGACTCGATATCTAACGAAAGTGGCGGGATTACCAAGGGCACGGAGTCCGAAGGCGAAACAACGGACGTGGCTGCGAAGGCAGCTTCCGCCGCGGACCAGGTGAAGCGGATGCTCGCCAAGGTGAAGGGGCTATCGGTTGAGGCCAGGGACCGTATCGTCGCAGCTGCAGAAGAGCCGGACGATGGACCTGATCACGTCATTTCGAGCAACCTATCCCGGCTTCGCCCTACAAGCGAAGAAATTTTGATCCCTCAATACGATGTCCGTGCTGCTATGGGACATGGCCAGGTTCCCCCGGAATACAACGAGGCCGTTCGCAATCTCGTTGTTAGAGAGGAGATCCTTCGTGAGAAAGGAGTGACGTACACCGCCGCAAACGCGTTGGCGATGATTACGGGATGGGGACAGTCGATGGAAGGAACCATCAATGACAAAGACCTTGTCATCGTTGATCGAGGCGTAAACGAGTTTGTTGGTGAGGGCATATATCTGATGACCTGGCACCAAGAGCTCTACATCAAGCGAGTCATGCGGTTAGATGAAGAGCATTACAGATTGATCTCCGACAATCAGCACTACGAAAACCAGACCGCAAGGATCGACGACGTCAACATTCATGCGAAGGTACTGTTGATCTGGAACGCGCGAAAGGCGTGAACCAGCACAAGAAGCCCGCTACCTAGCGGGCTTTTTTTCGCCTTTAAAAAGGTGCTATCTCCTCTAATGGCTCGAGATCGTCATTCATTTCTACCTGCGCATCGTTATCTGAGGCTGCCTCCCACCGCAACGTGACCGATTCTGGGTCGTCGTTGAAAACGATATCGATGCCGTCGACCTCGGCGAGCACATTCATCACCTCATCCCACTCCCTATCCCCGTCCGTGTCCAACCGATGGATAGTCACCGTCCGGTTCAATTGCGCGATCGGGTGATTGATCATGCTCGAGACCCGCAAATTCAGGCGCTCTATTCCAGACATAGGGGTGCGTTCTTGTTTCTGCTTTTGTGGGCGCGCCATGTGTCGTTGCTCCTGTGCTGTATATTCGTACAGTATTCGTGTCGCAGCATAGCGACACTTAGCGCGATGCAAAAGCCCCCTCCGTCGAAACGATCCCTTCTTACATTCCCCGTGCGAAATTTCACTCGAAGCTAAATTATTTAGCTGCGAGCTATTGACGCATCTTTAGCTAGAAGCTAAATTAATTTCAACGCCGGATAACCACCGGCCTCAGCAAGGCAGCGATGAATCGGCCTGAACGATTCAGAGGGATGGCAACTGTCCCAGGGTGCGCAGCGTAAAGCCCCGAATCAGTTATCCGGCGGACGGTGTCGCGGTCGGAGGAAAAATTTGAATGAGCCCGTACCGCGCCAGCAGCGCCGAAGGGACACGGAATTTTTCACTGATGCACCTGGTGACGGGTGCATTGGGAAAACAACCGGGTAGGTACTCAACGATGAAGCACGCAACAGCAATTGCTCAGCTCGAAATCCACGCCTCCAACTGCGAGAACAACGCGGTTATCCAGGAGCGTGAGGGTCAGTACGAAGAAGCGGCGAACAGCCGTAGCAACGCCGCCGAATATCGGCAAGCAATCGAAGCACTCCAAGCGGCGTGATCATCGCTGCTGCACCTTAGCAATTGGGTGCAGCCAGATGCTCATGGCGATTAGTTTTCTTCGTTTTCCTGAACTACGCGGCGCTCTTCTTCGAGATCCCTTTTCGCCTGATTGAGCAGGTCGATCAGCTCATCTACTTCGCCTTCATTGAAAATCAGGATCAACTCTTCTCGGATCCCCTGATCCTGCTTGATGCAAATGTTTCCAGCATCCGAAATGTAAACCTCTGCGCCGAAACGCGGTTCAATCTTCCCAACCATGGAATGCACCTATGCAATTTACCTACGAAGTGAAGGGTGGAATGTACATCTACAAAGGGCCGCGAGGCCATGGCGGAATCGCCTATTCGCTTCAGCAGATCAATGACCGCCTCACCAAAGCATATGGCGCC
The DNA here is from genome assembly GCF_008923895.1 of Pseudomonas sp. GXM4. Lineage (NCBI taxonomy): Bacteria > Pseudomonadati > Pseudomonadota > Gammaproteobacteria > Pseudomonadales > Pseudomonadaceae > Pseudomonas > Pseudomonas sp. GXM4. The sequence goes on along the minus strand of NZ_WBRZ01000011.1, from coordinate 19,376 downwards.
AACGGCTACGATCTGACGCGAATCTGACAACCAGCGCCACGACAGCCTGTCGTTAACTGCCCGAGCACCTGGTACTCCCCAGCGCCAGGCCGCATCGGAGTGTGATCGGATGAGCTGCAAGCAAACAGCGGGGTGGCCACCTCGACGCCCGGTATAGGGGTCGATTGCCCAGCCTTCACGATCACACTCCGATGCGGACGCCAACCCAGCAGACGCTGGACACCTGCAATCAACCGGAGATCAACATGCTCCTGATCATACTGATCGGCGCAGCGCTGGGTCATGTGCGGCCAGAACCGCCCTGCTCTATCGCGCTGCCAACCGATCCGCAACGTGCACACCGCGAGCGATGGCGATGTATCGCCGGGGTCGCAGCGTTCTGGCGCTGATCGGTCCCGCCAAAAACACCGGAACCCGAGAATCACTGCATCTGCTGCTACAAAAAAGGCCCTCCCGTCCAGTTGGGCCTTTTCTTCGCCCGCCTTTATCCGTCAGCACTCTCCCCTGCGCCCAACGGCAACCAGCAGGAGGCACAGAGTGCTGACGAATACACGCACCCCCATCCCACGGAGTCAGCCATGAGTGAGCAACGAGCGCCCTTTCCACGGTCGGCGGACAACGCTGATCAGATGAACCTGCCAGAGGGCAAGACCTGCGGCGACTGCGTGCATTGCAAGCGTTGCACCGCGATGTTCGGCCACATCCCGGCGGACGAATCCTGCGACTGGAGCCCGTCGCGCTTTCGCGAAGCCGTCCCAGCTACCGCCTAACCCACCGAGGCATCTGCCATGCATCCATCATTTCAAGAACGCATCGATGAACTCGGTGTGCTGCTCCAGAAAACCCACGCCGCGCGCCTCGAGTTCTTCAAGCGCGTTGACCAGGTCATGCCACCCAAGAAGGTTCGCTTCCAAGTGTCCGGCGAAAGCGGCGGGATGTATCGGGTCATCGACCTCAGCAGCGGCAAGACTCGCGCCTTCCGTGAAACCTTCAAAGCAGCGTACGACATCGCCATGCAATTCGAAGAGAAGGCCAACCGGCCGGCGGGAGGTGTCCAGTGATCGGTGTTCCACTTCCTGATCCGCGCGACGAGGTAACCGCAAAGATCAACCGGGCGCTGGAGGAGTTCTTCGGCGCTGGCAAACACGCCCAACAGATCCCGGCCGGCGTCAGTGCTGAGGTGCCAATGTTCGGTGCCACCCCGCACAGCAAAAAGCTGCGCGCCCTGCGTGACAAAGACGCCCCGAAGGTCAAAGCCCAGGCCGAAGCCGGCAAGACCGCACCGGCGGCGGCTGCCGCACTCGACATGCGTATCAGCCGCGTGAAGCTGATCGCCCAGGAGAACGGCATTACGTTCGCCGAAAAATGAAGCGCATCAGCAAACAGGTGCAGCAGCGCCGCAAACAGACCTGGCTGGACTTGCCGGCCAGCGGAATTGAAGAGGTAGGCCATGGCCGAAGTACAGGAGCCGACGAAGGAAGCCATCAAGCAGAAGAAAAAGCGCGAGAAGGCAGCAGCAAAGGACGCTGCATTGGGCGTCGAGAAGTTTACGGTTGAGGTCGCCGGGGTGTTCAAGCCAGACCTCAAGCGGGTCATGGCAGCGCATGGGATCAACAACCAGCAGGAGGTTTACCAGCTGCTGCTGATGAACCTGATCGCCGCCGACTTCGATACCCAAGCCCAGATGCTCAAGTGTGTCACGACACCTTTTGTTGTGACTGAAAAGGTGTCGCGACTGATCGACGCGGCCGGAAGGAAGTCGCTAGCTGACGATCCGCCAGAGCCCGACGACGAAATAACCACGCCTGATCTTATCTAAACGAAACCAGAGCCGCGAACTGGTGAGCCAAGAGACTTCCCGTCCCAGAGTGGGTGATGTAGGTCAGGGCCGGAAGTTCCCAGGTGAGTTATATCATGGCAAATTTGGTAACGATTACCGTCAGCAGAAACGATTTCCAAACTTATCAATTCATAGCAGTTCTTTGTAAAATCATAACCTTTCGGAAACTGGAAATTAGTTGCATGCACTATTTCAATTATTTTGATTTCGCCTGGATCAATCAGAAAAGCCTCAACAGGCATGCTTGGAATTACCAAAAAAGATCCCTGTCCTTTTAGGTTTCCTCTACTATCGGGACCTCGCAACAATGCTACATCTTTTATATACAGCATCTGCTTGCCGGTATTGCTTAGACTGTACTTTAAGTTTCTGGTCTGCGGCGATACCGTGACCCATACATTGTTTCCCTGCTCATCCTTGCCGTCAGTCAGCCTTCTCCTTTCTGCGCTGAATAGCCGCTCCAGCAATATCAGCATTGCTCCTGATGGCCTATGTATGTGAGAAAAATAGAAGCTAGCCGCAGCAACCGCAAAAGCTGCGGCAGAGAGAGATAAGGTGATCCAATCCTTCGGCTCCATTATCTAGTTCCTCAAAACTAATATTGTACAAAAATACCCCACTTCTACGAATCACGCCCATCGCAGAGGAATTTAGTCATCGTCTTGAAAAAAGTCTTTTCCCGTAAGCTCTTTCATTGATTCCAAGATCATCCTTTGTATCTTCCCAAGCGCCCTCTAACTCCTTCCGCAACAGATCTTGATATCCAACAAGCTTATCAACCATGTCCGGCACACTGTCGCCGACTTGCAATGCATTGATATCTCTTAATAAATCTCCACACGTTTTTCTTATTAGAAAACTTTCGTCATCATCCCTACTAAGCAGAAGGTCTATCTTCGCTCTTAGCTGCATGACGCGAGAATAATGTTGAGTATAGAGAGCGCTTGGCTTGTAATTATTATCCTTAGTCGATGCATTAATCATTAAAGCTGCAAGCTGAATCAGTTCGGATGCGGACTCACGCAACTCGACCATCCATTGATGGCGGAAATTACTAATATTCGCTTGAATCTGGTTTCTCTGAACGCTGACAGTAAACTTAGCCACAACGACTGCAACGATGAGCCCAATGACGGCAGTAGTAATCGCTGCATAGTCAAAACCAGTATCTACGTTTAGGTAGATCGGTGCAGCCTCAGTGCCTGCGGAAATCTGATTACCAGCAAGTAACCCACTTTCTTTAAGCCTGACAGCTTCTACTTTTAGCTCGAACTTTTCCATGTGGGTCCTTTTATCCAAATCCATAAAGTATCCCACCCCATAGCCAAAGGCCATAGAGGAATCCCCATGCCCACAGAAAACAAACCGGCCGAGCCGCTGAAGGTTGAGCGCTCGACAGTCACCAAGCTGGTGATCACCGGCGCGCCAAGCCTCGATCCGATCACTGTGTTCCTTGAGGACTTAGCACCGAAGCGCGGCAAGATCACCGTCAGCTGTTGGGGAAAGAGCTGGACCGCTTACTGGGGCGGCATGTGGGATGGTCACACCATTGCGCAGTTCTTCTGTGAGCTGAACACCAGCTACATCATCGGCTACTTCGATCAAGCCATCAGGGCGCGCCAGTTCAGCGGTGATGCTCTCGCGAACGAGGCGCAGCGCTTGGTGCTGAAAGAGCGCCGCCGATTCGGTTACACACCAGACGAAGCGCGCGAAATGTTCGACGCGGCAGAGGATCTGCGCGAATCGCCATCGGTTGATCATCTCCACGGCGCCCACAGCGAGCTGATGACCAAGCTGTTCGGCGACGAGTGGTGGCACATGACGAGCGATGCAACTGAGCCCAATCCCGATTACGCGTACCTCGAGCGAATCATCCTCGCCGTGCAGCATGCGCTGCGCCAAGAACAGCAGCAGGAGGCAGCATGATCAATCTCTTCTGGCGCCTGGTCGCCAAGCTGCTTGCGCGCCCGGCAATCGCCGACTGGCTCATCGCCCGCGCCAAGCTCACCCCGTACCAGCACATCATGTCCGCCGACGGCACCGAGATGTACATGGGCCGCTGGTGGCTGTTCAACCCGTACAGCCGGGAGACGCACAAGCCGGCGCTGTGGTGGTGCCCGTGGTCGTTCCGCATTCACCACATCATGCGGCCGGACGAAGATCGCGACCTGCATGACCATCCATGGAACGCGCGCACGATCATCCTGCGCGGCTGGTACACGGAGCAGCGGCCCGCCGGCGCCGAGTGGAAGAAAGCCGTAATGGCCGGGATGGTTTCGAACCCTGAGCAGAAATGGGTTGATTGGGTGATGAAGGACGCCTGCGAGTGGATCAAGCGCGACCAGGGCGACACCGCCAGCCTCAACCACGGCGAGTACCACCGCATCGATCAGGTATCCCCCGGCGGTGTCATCACCCTCTTCATCACCAGCAAGTGGCGCGGTGACTGGGGATTCCTCGTAAACGGCATGAAGGTGCCTTGGCGCACCTACACCGGTACCGACAACTGATTGGAGATTGCAGCATGAGTGGTCAATGGAAACTGGTACCGGTCGAGCCGACCGAAACCATGGTGATCAACGGTTTCGAATCGGAACCAGACGAATGCTTCAGCGATGAGGAGGTCTGGGAGCAGTACCAGGAGATGAGCGGCTGCCAGCAAGCGGCGTTTCGCGCGAAGCTGTGCTGGGCCGCGATGGTCGCCGCTGCCCCTGCTCCGGACACACATAACGCCGCGCCGGAAGATTCCGCCGGCGTGGACTTTGGAATCGACGGGCGCTCGGTGCGAGTTTCGCAGGAGGCTTACTCGATCTTCCTCGCACGTGAAGCGGCGGCCCGGGAAAAAATCGAAGCCTTGCAGCAGCGCCTGAACGCAGCGGATCAGCGGATTGATGAGCTGGCCCAAGAGCGCGAAAGCCTGATTGCCTACGGTCGCAATAATGGCCTCCATGAGGCATCCACTGTGTGCAGCCGCATGGCGTACGACACCTATTACCCGGCCGGCTCTCGCTTCAAACACTTCGTGCCAAAGGCGCTGGAGCAGCAAGGCAATTTGCTCATCAAGGCGGCCAACGCAATCGCTGCTTTGCCTGATGGGCCCATCGAACGTCACCGGGCTCGCCAGCAGAAGAAAGCGGAAAAGTCCGCCACTGCCTGACAGGAGTACATCCGTACTCCACCCACAAAACTACTCCCTCCCCCTTCAAAGTCAGCCGCTATTTCGAGGACGCTGACTTAGGACTCGCACTTCCAGCAGCAGCCAACTGACGAGCTCGGCTTACGCCCCAAGCCATAGCTCTGGTCATTGATTCACCCGGACTTGGGTTAACGGTTTCTTCATGCAACGCCATGCCACCGGAAGCATAAACACCGATGAACATTTGAGTTTCGCCGGTACGAGATAGCCTGACCTGCACGTCGATGTGAGTTCCATTACTGAGAGTTTCATCATGTGTTCGGTTGTGGATCTCGGGATCTGCCCAAGCCCAGAAAATGTCGCCGCGAAGCCTCATACCGCCCTCCTGCCTGTTCCTTGATAGGGGCTTAAAACTCCTCCAAAGATAGACCTGATCGAACGAAGCGCAACGGCGCCGAAGCGGTTACGGACGGCTGGTTTCAATACCTCTACAGCTCCAATTCCCTTGTACATATTTTAGCCGCTATAGCGGCAAGGACGAAGTCATGCCCAAGCATAAGACAGAGCTGGCCCGGATCTACAACCTGTTCGGCCTCAGCTCCAACCACGAACTGTCGACGCTGTTGGTCAACATCGAAAACACTAAACACTTCTCCGACCTTCTCCAGGCTGTCGAGCGTGAGTTCTTCATGGTGCCGGGCGAACCGTCAGGAGAGCCAGAAGACGAAGGCGCGCCGGTTGATGACGAGTGCCTGCTTAATCGCTGGGGATCGAAGCCAGCCGAATATCTCGAACAGTTCAGGGCGGCCCTACCGATCGCTGCGGCGAACTCGATTCCAGACTATGAAGCTCCGGCAACTGGCGAGAAGTGGTCGCTCACCGGCGAGAACGGTTCGTGGGATTACGACAGCCTGACCGACTTGCTCAAAGACAACTACGGCCATGACAGCTGCGGCGACGGGCACCCGGCCAGCTTCAGGCCCGGCCTATACGAGGGCGATACGGTCTATCGCGGCACCGAGTGTAAAGACGACCCGGCGAGCTTTCTGCCAGACCAAGACGATTTGCTCGAACACATGTGCGACCGCGCCTACGAAAGCGACGCCGGCGAGTGGGTCGACAATTACCCAACGCTCGACGCCGCCGCGAAGGCTGACTTGGCGCAGGCAATGCGGCCGCTCATGGCCTGGGCGCGGAAGCACTGCCAACCGGAATTCTTCACCATCAAGGACGTCATCCCCCACATCGTCACCGTCGAGGACGTAAGGAAGGCTGCCGCATGGTGACCAAGTGCTTACTCGGCTGCACCCTCTTCTTCTGGCTTCCATTGGTACTGACCATAAAGGCGGTGATCGGATGACTGCTGTAACTGACCACGATGTGGATTTTGCCCGGGCTGTTGTGGCTCTGGCGCGCAAGCACGGAATGACGGGGCTCACGATGGAGTTTCGGCAGAACTTTAACCTTTCGCAAACAACTGGCTGCTACTGCGGCAAGCGCATCACCTGGTCTGAAGGTCGCCACGGCGACGGTGCCGATATCAAATTCCGCACTGAAGCCGAGGCGTCGTTCCCAGAAACCGCGAAGGTGACGCCATGATCGCCCTCGCCTGGTTCGCCTACGTGTACTGCTACAAGGGGCCGCAGTGATGAACATTTACCGACACACATTCGCAGCCGTCTGCCCGGCCGACGGCGAGACAATCATCTACCGGCTTGAGTTGCGATCAACCTCGATTATTCACGTCGAACACATCAAGACCGCCACCGCGCTGATCAAGCATGGCTGGCATGAACAAATCGCTGACAGCCTTTCCGAAACGCTCGGCGGCGACCAAACCATCATCGCCACGCATCAGGGCGTTGAAATCGAAACGGTGAGGCTCAGCGGATGATCCATTACCACGGCACGCCAGTCGGCGGTAAGCGCGAGGACGCCGCTAAATTCTTGTCCGGCCGGCATGCGCTGGTGCCGTACCCACGCAAGGACGATCTCGGAATTGTCGCCGACGTATGCAAATCGTTTGTTTTCGATAACGGCGCGTTCACCGTGTGGAAAAAAGGCGGCCAGGTAGACGTCGACGGCTACACGCGCTGGGTCGAAGACTGGCACCGACACCCCGGATTCACATGGGCGCTCATTCCGGACGTCATTGATGGTGACGAAGAGGCGAACGACGACCTTGTAAGGCAGTGGCCAGAGGATCTACGCGGCGTGCCTGTTTGGCACTTGCACGAATCGCTTGAGCGGTTGCAGCGACTGGCGAGGTGCTGGCGAACTGTCGCCCTCGGCAGCTCGGGGCAATGGGCTGCGCCGGGCACAGGAGCATGGTGGAAGCGGATGGCTGCCGCGATGGACGCTATCTGTGACGACCAGGGTCGTCCGGTGTGCCGGCTGCACGGGCTGCGGATGCTCGACCCAGCAATTTTCCAGCATTTGCCTTTCGCGTCCGCCGACTCTACAAACGCCGCAGTGAACGGCGGAAGCATCAGCCGCTTTGGGATGTACGCCCCACCCACCGCCGGCCAGCGCGCCAACGTCATCGCTGATCGAATCGAATCACACAACAGTTCCCCGATCTGGCAGCGCGAAGCCCAGGTCGAACTCGCTTTATAACCCCTCCCCCAACTCAACAGCCTGCCGGTGTACGGCGGGCGAGGTATTCGTATGTCCGACTTCCAAACCGAAACCACGCCCACCGCGCGCAAGCAGCACAAGTGCGGCGAGTGCTACGGCCTGATTGAGCCGGGCCAGAAATACCAGCTTGTGTCTGGCTGCTGGGATGGGCGCATGGATTCCTGCAAAACCTGCATGCCTTGCCTCGAAGCGCGAGGTTGGGCGATCGCTCAACCCGAATGGATGGGCGATGGCGAGCACCTCTACTACTTCGGCAGGCTCGACGAGGACTTGGCCGACTTGGCTCAAGAGATCAGGTCGCAAGATGGTCGGCGCTTCCGAACCTATCGACTGCAACTCCTCATGGCTCGACGCCGGAACGCAGCTCAGGCAAGTCGCCAAGCCGCATAACCCTTCACCACCTTCTGCCGCCACGCGCGGCATGGAGCCCTGCTATGTCCGAAAACGAAGAAACCGTCGAAACGTTCCCGTTCGACAAGGTGCCCGAAGAGCGAATGGCTGCCCTGATCGGTACCACCAAACGCGCACTCGAAGGTAAGCGAGCGCGAGGAGTCATCCCCGAAGGCGTCTGGAATAAGATAGACGGCCGGGTTTTTTATAGCATCAGGAGATATGAAGCATGGCAAGAAAGCCAGTGGGCCTGCCCCGAGGAGTTGAATTTGCTGGCCAGTCTGTCCGTATCCGGTTCACTTGGAACGGCGAGCGGCGGTGCGAAACCCTTGCCCATTCCCAGACGCCAAAAGGGATCAAGGCGGCCGCCGATCTACGCGATCAAGTAATCAGCTTGGCCAAGCATGGGGTTTTGGACGAGAAGCGTTACGCCGAACTGTTCCCGAACTCCAGCTACTCCGCTGTTGCCACTGGCCTTACGTTCGGCGAATACGCCCAGACTTGGATCGACGGCCTTGAGATCGTTCCCGGCACTCGCAGAAACTACAAGGGCACCATCAACAACTACTGGATGCCGGAACTGGCCACGGTACCAATGACCACGATCACCCCGATGCTGTTGCGCCGGGTGATTGCCGAGACCACATGGGAAAGCAACACCGTGAAGCGCACGGCGATATCGCGAGTGAATGCCTTGTTCAAGGCTGCGGTGCGGGATGAAGTAATCGAAAGGAATCCGGCGACGGCAATCAAGCTCCCTGGCAAAGCCAAGAAAGTGATTGATCCGTTCAGCGTTGAAGAAGCGGACATGATCATCGAATGGATGTATGCCAACTTCACTTCGAGGGCGGCACAGATCTACGCGGCCTATTTCGAGTTCGCGTTTTACTGTGGGATGAGGACGGGAGAGCTTAGGGCTCTTCGTTGGGATGAGATCGACATGGACAAGCGTGTCGCGCATGTCTGCCGGATCGTGGTCGATGGAAAAGTTGAAGAGCGGACGAAGACGAAGTATGCGCGCACTGTGATGCTGAACAGCCGCGCCATGCACGCTCTGGAGCGAGCCAAGCGAATTGCCGACGCCAGACTCAACCAGGTGCGCCGCAAGCGCCAGTCATCGCCCTATGTCTTTCCGCCTTCCGGAAGCTCGGAATACATTCTGGGCGCGACCACGCCGGGTGGCCACTTCGCCAAGGCGCTGGAAGCTCTGAAAATAAAGCCGCGCAGTCAGTACAACTGCCGTCACACTTACGCCACAATGTGCCTTATGGCGGGCATGAACCCCGCGTTCATCGCAGGGCAACTCGGGCACAGCGTCCAGGTGTTACTGTCCACATATGCGCGCTGGCTGAGTTCCACTACCGACTGGTCTGAAGTTGGGAAGCTGGAAAGCCAGATTGGTACAAAATTGGTACAGGCTTAATTTTATTTCATATTTCGCCCTTTGTTTACGGGCGGCTCTAGCTTTCCTAGCACATACTCCTAAAATGCGCCGGTTTTAAGAAATAACCCGTTACAAACTAACGGTATATCCAACCTTTTAGAGTTCACCCGCGTGAAAATTCGTCTCTCGATTCTGAGCCTGTTGTTTGCTGTCACAGGCACAATCATCACGCCAACGATCAACGCTGCGGAAACCACCGCTGTCCCACGTGACGCTTCGACATTGAAGATCGCTTCCGGCAGCGCCCTGCTCATGGATATGCAGACCAACAAAGTCATTTATTCCAGCAACCCTGACGTGATCGTACCGATCGCTTCCGTCAGCAAGCTGATGACTGGCCTTGTCGTGGTGGAAGCTCGACAGAACATGGACGAATGGATCGATGTCGATATTAGGAACACCCCGGAAATGAAGGGTGTGTTCTCCCGGGTCAAACTCAAGAGTGAGCTGCCGCGCCGCGAGATGCTGCTGATCGCCTTGATGTCTTCGGAAAACCGCGCCGCCGCCAGTCTCGCCCATCACTATCCGGGTGGCTACGCTGCTTTTATTGCGGCAATGAACGCCAAGGCCAAGGCGCTGGGCATGACCAGCACACACTTTGTCGAGCCGACCGGCTTGTCGGAGCGCAACGTTTCCACCGCCCGCGACCTGAGCAAACTGCTGGTGGCTGCGCACAAGCAACCACTTCTGGTGCAACTGACCACCACCAAGGAAAAAACCGTGGCGTTCCGCAAGCCCAACTACACCCTGGGCTTCCGCAATACCGACCACTTGGTCAACAAGGCTGATTGGGACATCAAGATTACCAAGACCGGTTTTACCAACCCGGCCGGCCACTGCCTGGTGCTGGTGACGAAGATGGGCAACCGTCCGGTCGCCCTGGTGATTCTCGATGCGTTTGGCAAATACACGCATTTTGCCGACGCCAGCCGTATCCGCAGCTGGGTGGAAACCGGGCGCAGCGCCAGTGTTCCAGCGGTGGCACAGCAGTACAAAGCCGACAAGAACCTCAAGAGCCGTCAGAGCGGCGTGGTCGAGGCGGCGAAGTAGATTCAGCGATCATGAAAAAGCCCCGAATGTTCGGGGCTTTTTTTCGTCTGCGCATCAGTCGTTGGGCAGCGGCATTTTGTCGTCATCGGGGATGCCGTCGCCCGAGCTCGGCTCTGGCGAAACTTCCGGCGTCAGCACATTTGGCCGCGCCATCGGGTCGCGCATCGGGCTGTCCGGGTCCAGCACCGGATCAACCTCCGGCTCCGGCGTGGTCGGTACGCTGTCAGGTTTGTGGTCATCGAAGCTTGAATCGGTACTCATACGCACCTCACATCAAGGTTTCAGATCGGCTAACGGATCATAGGGCTTGGACGGTTTCTTCGGATCTTCACCGGGCTCGACATCCAGCGGGGCTTTCGCCGGACCGACCGGATCAACTTGCGGATCGTCGAGGTCCGGCGAATCCGGATCGAAGCCCAGATCATCGCCCGAGGAATGTTCGGACGAGTGTGGGCCTTTCGGGTTTGGGGAATCTGCCATGTTGCCTCCTTGATTCACCCGCGAAGCACGGGCATTAATCTTCAGAGGCTCGCCGGGCGCAGTCGTGCCCGGCAGATGACGAACGGAGGTTTATTGCGCCGCCAGAGCCTTTCGCGCCTGCGCCGCAGCGTTTTCTTCACCGGCCTGCGCCAGCTCATCGGCGGCTTTCAGCCAACGGGAGCGGTCGACAGATGCCGGAATCTGCGACGGTTTCTGAATCAGGATCGCCCAGCCACCGGCCTTGTCGAGCGCTGCTTGAAAGCTGCCGAAATCCATCAACTGCCGACGATTCATGCCGGCGCGCAGCAGGACCTTCTGTTTATTGCGATCGTAGCCGGACAGGATCGCGTAACGCGGCTCGGCCCAGAATGCCGAACCTTCGCTGAAACGCACCATGACCGGATAGCCCGCTGCGACCTGGGTCAGCAAGGCTGGCAGCTTGCTGTCGAGCGGATAAACCACCAGACCGTATTCGCGCGCGAGGTTCTGCATGTTCTGCTGCAGCTTGTCCTCAGCGCCCGGCAAGTGCAGCGGTTTTTCCAGAAGGCCTGGGGTGATGACGATGCCTTGTTGCGACAGCAGACTGGCGAGCACCTGTGGCCCGCTCTGATTGGCTTCGCCACGATAGAAGGTGCCGCTGAGCTCAACCCGCTCCGGCAAGCGTTTGACTTCAGGCGCTACATTGCCTGCACATCCGCTCAGCAACACTGCGCAAGCGCCGGCAAGCAACGCTCCACGCACTCGAGAAAATACCTGCACCATCGTCACTCTCTTCCAGACGCCGGTCATCGTGTTCCGGCAACGCCAGCGATCATAGAGCCGCACCAGCCTGCGGTATAGCCTTAAACCGCAGAGCGGGCGATTGCATAGAGCAAACTGATTGGTCACCAACGACCTTTGGTCAATAGCTTGAAACATCCCATTGACTAGACTGTCACTGAAATAGAGCGAATTGCGAAAAGCGGGCGCCCGATGCAGGGCGAAGAGGAGGCACCAATGAGCCTGACCATGACCATCGTGATGTTGATAGCCGGCTGGCTGGCCGTGGCGACTGCCATGTTGTGGGGCGTGCTGCGGATTTCGCGGCGCCATCATCATCCGGTGCAGACGATGCCGGTTGAGAAGACAGAGAAGCATCCAGTGCGGCACGCTGCTGCGCATTGAAGATCAAGAGCCCCTCACCCTAGCCCTCTCCCGGAGGGAGAGGGAACTGACCGGGTTGTTCTTCCGGATTAGGTCGACGTGAAATATCCAGCCGAACTCAGGATCTGACAAGCACCCAATTGACTCCCTCTCACTCGGGAGAGGGCTGGGCGGGCGGCGTTCCGATGAGGGGCAAGCTCTAAACCACAACCCCAACACCAAAGCGAAAAAAAACCGCCTGAGCTCAACCAGCCCAGGCGGTTTTTTGTGTTCTCAGCAATTACGCCTGCTGAGCAACCTTCTTCTGCTTCGCCCGGCGCGACAGCATGTTCAACACTTCGATACCGGCCGAGAACGCCATGGCCGCGTACACATAGCCTTTCGGTACGTGGGCGCCGAAGCCTTCGGCGATCAGCGTCATGCCGATCATGATCAGGAAGCCCAGCGCCAGCATGACCACCGTCGGGTTATCGTTGATGAACTTGGCCAGCGGGTCAGCCGCGAGCAGCATCACCAGCACCGACACCACCACCGCGATGATCATGATCGGCAAGTGTTCGGTCATGCCGACAGCGGTAATGATGCTGTCGATCGAGAACACCATGTCGAGCATCAGGATCTGACCGATAGCTGCGGCAAAACCAAGCGTTACGGTCGAAGTCGCTGTTTTCGGGTCTTCCGGCGACGGGTCCATGCTGTGATGGATCTCGGTCGTTGCTTTCCACACCAGGAACAGGCCACCGGCGATCAGGATCATGTCCTTCCAGGAGAACGCCTGGCCAAGGATTTCGATCACAGGCTCGGTCAACTGCACGATGAACGCGATGGTGCTTAGCAGTGCCAGACGCAGAATCAGGGCCATGCCGATACCGATACGGCGCGCCTTCTGCCGATGCTGTTCGGGCAGCTTGTTGGTCAGGATCGAAATAAAGATCAGGTTATCGATGCCAAGCACGATTTCCATTACCACCAGTGTGGCCAAAGCAACCCAAGCGGTGGGGCTGGCGGCGAGTTCTAACAGATATTCCATGGGTCAGTCCTGACTCTGTGTAAGACGGTTTAGATGGTCTTGGAGGAAGATTCGGATTCTTCCGCGTGTTTTTCCGGGGTTTCTTTTTTCTCGATCAAACCACCGGTGGCATCACTGAGCGCTTGCTCAGCGGCTTTATGGGTGTCGTCAATCGCTTGCTTGGCAGTTTCAGCCGCCGCGCCCATCAGTTGCTGAGCGCTTTTTTCCGCCTGATCACAACCGGCCAGAACCAGTAAAGACGCAAACATCACTGCGGGAAATGTGTATTTCATAAGGTTTCCTTCGAATGAACAGACAGGCGCACACACCGGCCGTCGATGGCTGGGCATTCTAGGGAGATGAACACTTCAGGAAAATTCGTATTTTTAGCGGCTATACTTCGGTTTTCACGAAGTGGCGACTGATATGCTTAATTACCGACAACTGCATTACTTCTGGGTTGTGGCCAAAACCGGCAGCATCGTCCGCGCCTGCGAGCAGCTGAACCTGACGCCACAGACCATCAGCGGACAGATCTCACTGCTTGAACAAACCTATGGCGTGGAATTGTTTCGCCGGGTTGGCCGCCAGTTGGAACTCACCGAAGCCGGGCGCCAGGCCCTGCCCTACGCCGAGCAGATGTTTCAGTTGGGCGGCGAGCTTGAGCTGATGCTGCGTGCGCAGCCCAACGAGCAGCAGATCCTCTTTCGCGTCGGCGTGGCCGACGTGGTGCCCAAATCCATTGTTTATCGCCTGATCGCGCCGACCATGGAATTGAGCGAGCCGCTGCGCATCACCTGCCGCGAGGACAAACTCGAGCGCCTGCTCGCCGATCTGGCCATTCAGCGTCTGGATCTGGTGATTTCCGACAGCCCGATGCCTTCGCATCTGGACATCAAAGGCTACAGCCAGAAGCTCGGCGAATGCGGGATCAGTTTTTTCGCCACCGCCGAACTCGCCGCGCAGTATGGCCAGGATTTCCCGCGCAGCCTGCACGGGGCACCGCTGCTGATTCCCGGCGCGGAAACCGTGGTGCGCAGCCGTTTGCAACGCTGGTTCGCCGAACAGCAGATCCAGCCGCAGATTGTCGGCGAGTTCGATGACAGTGCTTTGATGCAGGCCTTCGGCCAATCCGGCAGCGGGATCTTTATCGGCCCGAGCGTGATTGCCGAGGAAGTGAAGCGCCAGTACGGCGTCGAGTTGATCGGCCAGACCGACGCCGTGAGCGAGTCGTTCTATGCCATCTCGGTGGAGCGCAAGGTCAAGCACCCTGGCATCGTAGCGATTACCGAGGGTGCCCGACGCGAGCTGTTTACCGGGTTATGAAGCGCAGACTTCGCGCGGCTTCAGCGTCATCAGCACCATGGCGAGGAACACCGACAGCAAAATGAAGCCGGCAGCGGCAAAGCCCAGGAAGCCCAGGCCGGCAGTGTCGATCACCCGGCCGCCGACCATCGCGCCCAGGCCGATGCCGAGATTGGCCCCGGCGATGTTCAGCGACGCGGCGAAGGCCGGCGCTTCCGGCGCGGCTTTCATCAGGCGCACGTGGCTGACCAGGAACAACGCCGCCTGAGTCACGCCCCAGATGCCCATCGCCACCGCCAGACCCACTGGCGAATGAATGTTCGGCACCAGCGAAACCATACCGGCGATCATGAACGCACAAAACAACACCGACGCCCCCAGCGGATGCCGATCCACCGCACGCCCGCCGAGCGAGTTGCCGACCAGCCCGACTGCGCCAAACGCCATCAGGCACCAGCCGACCACGGTGCCGTTGAAACCGGCAAGTCGTTCGAGGATGTCAGCAAGGTAGGTGTAAGCGGTGAACATGCCGCTGAACACCAGAATCGACAACAAGATATGGCCGAGCATCAGCGGGCTGCGCAGGATCTTGAACTGCGAACGGAAGCTGACCTGATGCTGGTGCAGACTGGTTTTCGGCAGGTAGACAAATAGCAGCAAGGCTTTGGCAAACGCGATCAACGCCAGGATGCCGAATGCGCTGCGCCAGCCGAACGCGTCGGAAATCAGCGTACCGACCGGAATGCCGAACACAGTGGCGCAGACGATGCCGAAGCCGATCTTGGCGATGGCGCGGCCGGCGAAATCCGGGCCGACGATGTCCACCGCCGTCTCACTGGCCAAGGCCCAGAACACCGGCAAACCCAACGCCGGAATCAGACGCGCGATGGCCATCACCCAGATATTCGGCGCCAACGCTGCAACGGTATTGGCCAGACCGAACATGATCAGAATGCTGATAAACAGTTTGCGCCGTTCGAAACGGGCGAAATAGGCGGTCAGGAATGGGCCGAACAGCGCCACGGTAAAGGCGAACAAGGTCACCAGCAGCCCGGCTTGCGGGATGCTGACTTCGAGGTCTCGGGCGATCGCCGGCAACAGGCCGACAATGACGAATTCCGTGGTCAGCACCGTGAACCCGGCGGCGGACAACAGAAGAATAGGCAACAGCATGCGCAACTCCAGCAAAACGACGACACCAGCGATGACCCGGAGGCCCGCTGGCAGAACTTGAAAATGAGGATGGCGAAGCTTAACAGACTGCGTCCGCACTGAGTTGCCCAAAACTGCCGATCTGCCGGGCCGATCCGGTGGCAGATCGTCACAGGTCTGAAGGTTCATGCCTACGCTGTGATAAAGTCCGCGCCCTGAAAATCGTACAGCTGTTCAACGTGCCGTTTGGCGGCGTTGATGTCACTTCGACAGGCGTTTCGTGACTGCCCACGACGCTTCGCACCCTATAAAAAACAGAGATGCCGCTATGACCGCTTCATCCCCTTCGTTACTGCAACGCCTGAAACGCCTGAGTCTGGTCAGCCAGATCGTCATTGGTCTGATCGCCGGTATTGCCCTGGCCCTGATTGCACCGGAGCTGGCGAAGTCCACCGCGTTCATCGGCAAGGTGTTTGTCTCGGCGTTGAAAGCCGTGGCGCCGATTCTGGTGTTCGTGCTGGTGATGGCCTCGATCGCCAACCACAAGCACGGTCAGGAAACCCACATCCGGCCGATCCTGTTCCTGTACCTGCTGGGCACATTCAGCGCTGCGGTGGTGGCCGTGGTCGCCAGCATGGCGTTCCCGTCGAATCTGGTGCTATCGGCCGAAAACGTTGCCGTGACTGCGCCTGGCGGCATCGGCGAAGTGCTGCAAAGCCTGTTGCTGAGCGTCGTCGACAACCCGGTCAGCGCGCTGATGAATGCCAACTTCATCGGCATTCTGGCCTGGGCGATCGGCATGGGCATTGCCATCCGCCACGCTGGCGACACCACTCGCGAAGTGCTCGGTGACTTGTCCAACGGCGTCACCGTGATCGTCCGCGTGGTCATTCGCTTCGCGCCGCTGGGCATCTTTGGCCTGGTCGCGTCGACACTGGCCACCTCCGGTTTCGGCGCGCTGCTCGGCTACGCGCACCTGCTGGCGGTGCTGCTGGGCTGCATGCTGTTTGTCGCGCTGGTGATGAACCCGCTGATCGTGTTCTGGAAGCTGCGCCGCAATCCGTACCCGTTGACCCTGATGTGCCTGCGCGAAAGCGGTATCACCGCGTTCTTCACCCGCAGCTCGGCGGCGAACATTCCGGTCAATCTGGAATTGAGCAAGCGCCTGGGTCTGCACGAAGACACCTACTCGGTATCGATCCCGCTCGGTGCGACTATCAACATGGCCGGTGCGGCGATCACCATTACCGTGCTGACCCTGGCGGCGGTGCACACCTTGGGCATCGCTGTGGACATTCCGACCGCAATCCTGCTCAGCGTCGTCGCAGCCATTTGCGCCTGTGGTGCTTCGGGTGTGGCCGGTGGGTCGCTGCTGCTGATTCCGCTGGCGTGCAGCCTGTTCGGCATCCCGAGCGAGATCGCCATGCAGGTCGTGGCGGTGGGCTTCATTATTGGCGTGCTGCAGGATTCGGCGGAGACCGCGCTGAACTCGTCGACTGACGTGCTGTTTACCGCGGCGGCTTGCCTGGGCGAAGAAGAGAAGGCTCAGCGTACGGCGTAACCGCCTTACCTTGTGGGAGCGAGCCTGCTCGCGAAAGGGGCGAGACATTCAGCATTAATAGCGCCTGATACGCCGCATTCGCGAGCAGGCTCGCTCCCACAGAAAAACAAAAGCCCGCCAAGGCGCGAACCTTGGCGGGCTTTTTCGTATCGGGGTGTTTAGAACGCGCCCATGTAATCGCGCTTGCCCACTTCAACGCCGTTATGACGCAGCAACGCATAGGTGGTGGTGACGTGGAAGAAGAACTGCGGCAAGCCGTAAGTCAGCAGATACGCCTGACCACTGAAGCGCTTCTCTTTCGGCGTACCCGGACGGGTCACGATTTCGATGCCTTCCTTGCCATCGATCTGCTCTGGCTTGATCTCGCCAATAAAGGCCAGAACCTTGGCGATCAGCGCTTGCAGTTCGGCGAAGGTGGTTTCAGTGTCGTCGTACTTCGGCAGTTCGACTTCGGCCAGACGCGCCGACACGCCTTTGGCGAAATCCACGGCGATCTGCACCTGACGCACCAGCGGGAACATGTCCGGGTACAGACGCGCTTGCAGGAAGACGCTCTGGTCGATGTTTTTCGCGCTGGCGTGGGCTTCGGCCTTTTTCAGCACATCGCTCAGGGCGTTGAGCATTTGTTGAAAAACCGGGACGGATGCGGCGTACAGTGAAATGGTCATGGCAATCTCATGTGATGGCTGGGTAATACGTGGTGGCGATTATAGCCATGCTTGATGAGCACACGGCTTGCCTTTTGTTTGGCAAGGATTAGGCTAGGCGGCTTCGACTGCAGAGGGAACGCGCGATGAGCAACGAACAAGAATCCACCTCCGAACAGCCTCGGCTCAATGCCACGGAAATCCGCATTCTCGGTGCGCTGATCGAAAAACAGGCCACCAGCCCGGAAACCTATCCGCTGACCCTCAACGCGCTGGTGCTGGCCTGCAATCAGAAAACCAGCCGCGAACCGGTGATGAACCTCAATCAGGGCCAGGTCGGCCAGAGCTTGCGCGCTCTGGAGGGTCGTGGCTTTACCCGGCTGGTAATGGGCAGCCGTGCCGACCGCTGGGAGCACAAGGTCGACAAGGCGCTGGAACTGGTGCCGGCACAGGTGATTCTGACGGGTTTGATGTTTCTGCGCGGCCCGCAGACCGTTAACGAACTGCTGACCCGCAGCGGGCGCATGCACGAGTTCGAAGACGCCGAGCAGGTCGTGCATCAGCTTGAACGCCTGATCGCCCGCGGTCTGGCGGTATTGATTCCGCGTCAGGCCGGGCAGCGTGAGGACCGTTATACCCATGCCCTCGGCGATCCGGCGGATATCGAAGCGATCCTGACGGCGCGGCAAAATCCTGGGGAGCGATCGAGCGGTGGCGTTTCACTGGAGCGTATCGAAGAGCTGGAAGCACGGATCGCAGCACTGGAAGAACGCCTGGCCCGCCTCGAATAACCACCGCAAAGCCATTGTGGGAGCGAGCCTGCTCGCGAAAGCGTAGTGTCAGTCACCACGATCTCGGATGACCCGCCGCCTTCGCGAGCAGGCTCGCTCCCACAGGATCTGCACGATATTCAGCTGCCCGTTTCATTCCCCATCCCAATAATCCACTCCATCCACCTGCCGCGCGACAGCGACAAAACCCGAGGCATTGCCCTCGGCATCCACCGTGAAATGATCCATCACCGCATACTTGTTCGAATCCGGATACTCGCAGATCTCCGGCTGCTGCTGAGTGCTGATCGCCAGATAACGCAGCTCATCCGCGCTGGTATTGATGATCTGATGTGCCTTCTCCGGTCCGCCGGGTGGGCAGGCGATCACATCACCGGCGCGGATCGGAAAACGCTCGTCTCCCAACCGCACCTCGCCCTCCCCGGCCACCACGTAGAACATTTCCTCGTTGACCCGATGGCTGTGGAATGGACTGCCGCGCATGCCTGCGGGCAGCGCGTACAAGCGATAACCGAGCTTCTGCGCACCAAGTTGCTGACCGATCCGCGCGATACGCTGCTGATAACGCCCGGCGGTATCGCCTTGCGGCGCGAGGGCTTCGGGTAGGGCTTCGAGTTCGACCTCGTTGAGGTTGAGGATGGGCGGATGCATGGGCGGCCTCGGTTAAGGTTTTTGTGGTGGGCAGGTCTGTGCGTGCCGGCGAGGATTATAGATAGTGATCCAGAACCGCAGCGCGGCCTTCGCGAGCAGGCTCGCTCCCACATTCAATCGCATTCCAGCTCAACCTGTGG
>NZ_WBRZ01000109.1:0-17030 GCF_008923895.1 Pseudomonas sp. GXM4 | reverse complement strand
GGTTTCTTGCAGGCTGGAACCATTAACAGCAAAAGATGACAGCCGGTGAAAAATGCGAAAATTCAGGCTTACAAAATGTAAATAAAGTTGTATACAATCAGCCCATCGCTGTGACGCCAGCCTGCCAGGCCGCCACACCAATCTGTCAACGTACAAGAAGGAAGACTGCAGTGAGCGCTGACTACCCACGCGACCTGATCGGTTACGGCAGTAACCCTCCTCACCCACACTGGCCGGGAAATGCCCGGATCGCCCTGTCCTTCGTACTCAATTACGAAGAAGGTGGCGAGCGCAACATTCTGCACGGCGACAAGGAATCCGAAGCCTTCCTCTCCGAAATGGTCGCCGCTCAGCCGCTGCAAGGCGCGCGCAACATGAGCATGGAATCGCTTTACGAGTATGGCAGCCGTGCCGGCGTCTGGCGGATTCTGAAGCTGTTCAAGGAATTCGACATTCCGTTGACCATCTTCGCCGTGGCCATGGCCGCCCAGCGTCACCCGGACGTGATCCGTGCGATGGTCGAGGCCGGCCATGAAATCTGCAGCCATGGCTACCGCTGGATCGACTATCAGTACATGGATGAAGCGCAGGAACGCGAGCACATGCTCGAAGCGATCCGCATCCTCACCGAACTGACCGGCGAACGTCCGCTGGGCTGGTACACCGGCCGCACCGGGCCGAACACCCGCCGGCTGGTCATGGAAGAAGGCGGTTTCCTCTACGACTGCGACACCTACGACGACGACCTGCCCTACTGGGAACCGAACAACCCTACCGGCAAGCCGCACCTGGTGATCCCCTACACCCTCGACACCAACGACATGCGCTTCACGCAAGTGCAGGGTTTCAACAAGGGTGACGATTTCTTCGAATACCTCAAAGACGCGTTCGACGTGCTTTACGCCGAAGGTGCCGAAGCGCCGAAAATGCTTTCGATCGGTCTGCACTGCCGCCTGATCGGCCGTCCTGGTCGCCTCGCTTCACTCAAGCGCTTTATCGAATATGCCAAAAGTCATGAACAGGTGTGGTTCAGCCGTCGCGTCGACATCGCGCGTCACTGGCAAGAAACCCACCCGTACCAAGGGACTGCAAAATGAGCCGCTTTCAAACCCTGCAACCGTCGACCCTGAGCCGCGACGCTTTCGTCAAAGCCTTCGCCGACATCTACGAACATTCGCCATGGGTGGCCGAAAAGGCCTACGACCTCGGTGCGGACGCTTCGATCGACGAGATCGAAACCCTGCACCAGCGCATGAGCGATATCCTGTTGAGCGCCGATCATGCCAGCCAGATGGCCCTGATCAACGCTCACCCGGACCTGGCCGGCAAAGCTGCCGTCCAGGGCCAACTGACCGAAGCCAGCACCAATGAACAGGCTGGCGCCGGTATTCACCAATGCACGGCCGAAGAGTTCCAGCGCTTCACCGAGCTGAACGACGCCTACAAAGCCAAGTTCAAGTTTCCCTTCATCATGGCGGTAAAAGGCAGCAACCGGCATCAGATCCTCGCGGCGTTCGAAACGCGCATCAACAATTCGGTGGAAGCCGAGTTCAAATGCGCGCTGGCGGAGATCAACAAGATTGCCCTGTTCCGTTTACTGACTCTTTAGCAAGCCTGGCCCGAGCGTGAATGAACGCGCAAACGCCCAGGGCCCTGCGAGCATCCCCAGCCAACTTATCAAAGGCAGACAAGAAGAATGAAAGCTTACGCCGTACCTTTCGAAAAATACGTCAACCTGGCCGACGCCCGTCTGGGCACCAAGATCATTTCGGTCACCGATGACTGGTTCGCAGACGCCAATCGTCTGTTCCAACCGACCCCGGCCGTATGGAAGGAGGGCGTGTTCGATGACAACGGCAAGTGGATGGACGGCTGGGAGTCGCGCCGCAAGCGCTTCGAAGGTTTCGACAGCGCGGTGATCCGTCTGGGCGTACCGGGCTCAATCAAAGGCGTGGACATCGACACTTCATTCTTCACCGGCAACTACCCGCCATCGGCCTCGCTGGAAGCGTGCTTCCTGGCCTCGGGCGAGCCGGATGAAAACACCCAGTGGACCGAAGTGCTGTCGGCCGTCGAGTTGCAGGGCAACAGCCACCACTACCACGAAATCAGCAACGACAAAGCGTTCAGCCACCTGCGCTTCAACATTTACCCGGACGGTGGTGTTGCCCGTCTGCGCGTATACGGCATTCCGTTCCGCGACTGGTCCGCTGTGGGTGACAACGAGCAAGTGGACTTGGCAGCAGCCCTCAACGGTGGCCGCGCCCTCGCCTGCTCCGACGAACACTTCGGCCGCATGAGCAACATCCTCAACCCGGGCCGCGGCATCAACATGGGCGACGGCTGGGAAACCGCGCGTCGTCGCACACCGGGCAATGACTGGGTGATCGTCGCCCTGGGTCATCCGGGCGAGATCGAGAAGATCGTCGTCGACACCCTGCACTTTAAAGGCAACTACCCGGACACTTGCTCGATCCAGGGCGCGTTCGTCAAGGGCGGCACCGACAGCCAGATCGAAACCCAGTCGCTGTTCTGGCGCGAACTGCTGCCAAGCCAGAAGCTGGAAATGCACGCCGAACACACCTTCGTCGAGCAGATCAAGGCACTCGGCCCGATCACCCACATCCGCCTGAACGTGTTCCCGGATGGTGGCGTGAGTCGCCTGCGTGTATTGGGCAAGGTCGCTAAATAACACTGCAATGATCGTTCCCACGCTCTGCGTGGGAATGCATCACTGGACGCTCTGCGTCCGCTTTGGATGTGACGCGGAGCGTCACGGGCTGCACTCCCACGCAGAGCGTGGGAACGATCACTCAACGAAAAGAAGAACAGCATGCGCACATTGACGATTGAACCGCTGACCAAAGAAGCCTTCGCCCCTTTCGGTGACGTGATCGAAACCGACGGCAGCGATCACTTCATGATCAACAACGGTTCGACCATGCGCTTCCACAAACTGGCGACGGTCGAAACCGCGACGCCTGAGGACAACGCCATCATCAGCATTTTCCGCGCCGACGCGCAGGACATGCCGCTGACCGTTTGCATGCTGGAACGCCATCCGCTGGGCAGCCAGGCTTTCATTCCGCTGCTCGGCAACCCCTTTCTGATCGTGGTCGCGCCAGTTGGCGATGAACCTGTATCAGGCTTGGTCCGCGCCTTCGTCACCAACGGCAGGCAGGGCATCAATTACCATCGCGGCGTCTGGCACCACCCGGTGCTGACGATCGAAAAGCGGGATGACTTCCTGGTGGTTGATCGCAGTGGCACAGGCAATAACTGCGATGAGCATTTTTTCAAAGAGGATGAGCGGTTGATCCTCGCCCCCCACCAATAAGAGAAGGTCTGATCACTCGACAACAAGAGTGACAGGCGAGAGGTAAAGACTGTGGAAGCACATCTGTTGGAATGGCTGAACCTGAGCGTGCGCTGGGTTCACATGATCACTGGCGTGGCCTGGATCGGCGCGTCGTTCT
Organism: Pseudomonas sp. GXM4; assembly: GCF_008923895.1. Lineage (NCBI taxonomy): Bacteria > Pseudomonadati > Pseudomonadota > Gammaproteobacteria > Pseudomonadales > Pseudomonadaceae > Pseudomonas > Pseudomonas sp. GXM4. The sequence continues at coordinate 13,554 of NZ_WBRZ01000109.1, read as the reverse complement.
ACTTCGTCTGGCTGGAGAACAACCTCAACCGCGTCAACCCGAAAACCGGTCTGGCCGGTGATCTGTGGGCGATCCACGGCGGCGGCATCTACCACCTGGAAAAATACAAACTGGCCCCACCGTCCATGCCGGACAACCTGCACTGGTTCAAGTGGGAAGCCTACTTCACCTGGATGTCGGGGATCGCGCTGCTGTGCGTGGTGTTCTACTCCAATCCGGTGCTCTACCTCGTGGCACCCGGCAGTGGCCTCAGCGGTCCTGAAGGCGTGGCCATCGGTATCGGCTCGCTGATCGTCGGCTGGTTCGTCTACGACTTCCTCTGCGATTCGGCCCTGGGCAAGAAACCCGCCCTGCTCGGCTTCATCCTGTTCGTGCTGATCATTGCCGCCGCCTATGGCTTCAGCAAAGTGTTCAGCGGTCGTGGTGCGTACCTGCACGTCGGCGCGATCATCGGCACCATCATGGTCGGCAACGTGTTCCGCATCATCATGCCGGCGCAACGGGCACTGGTCGCGGCGATCGCCGAGAACCGTACGCCTGATCCGGCCCTGCCGGCCAAGGGTCTGCTGCGTTCGCGTCACAACAACTACTTCACCCTGCCAGTGCTGTTCATCATGATCAGCAACCACTTTCCGAGCACTTACGGCAGCCAGTACAACTGGTTGATCCTGGCCGGGATCGCGGTGCTGGCAGTATTGGTGCGTCACTACTTCAACACCCGTCACGACAGCCACAAGTTTGCCTGGACCCTGCCGGTGGCAGCGGTGGGCATGATCTGCCTGGCCTACGTCACTGGACCGACGCCGATGTCGACTGCACCTGAAGTGGCCAAGGCACCGGCGAAAATCGAGTACCAACCGCTGCCGGAGACGGCACTGGGCGGTGGCGCGAAACCGGCCGAAGCGGCGCAACCTGCGGCACCCGCAGCCCCTGCGGCGGCACCCGCGCAAGCCTCCAATGCCGGCCCCGGTTTCGACAAGGTGCACAACGTGATTCAAGAGCGTTGCACGGTGTGCCATTCGTCCAAGCCGACCAGCCCGTTGTTCAGCGCAGCCCCGGCCGGTGTGATGTTCGACACCCCCGAGCAGATCCGCCAGAACGCCGCGCGCATTCAGGCGCAAGCCATCACCACGCAGATCATGCCACTGGGCAACATCACCCAGATGACCCAGCAGGAACGTGACCTGATCGGTGCCTGGATTGCCCAGGGAGCGCAGACCAATTAATCGTTGAAAGCATCGCTGGCAAGCCAGCTCCCACAGGGTTTTGCATTGCCTGTGTGGGAGCGGGCTTGCCCGCGAATGGCCGCTCCGCGGTCCCCCTGATGCAAAGAAACAGCTGCAAGCAACCCGGCAGCTGTTAATCACAAGAATAAAAAAGATCCGAGGTGTTGCATGTCCGAGCTGTCCAAAGCGCGCATCCCCGACGCACCCGCCATTCAGCGTTTGCCCCTTTTGCAACTGATCCTGGTCGGTCTGCAACATGTTCTGCTGATGTACGGCGGTGCCATCGCGGTGCCGCTGATCATCGGACAGGCCGCTGGCCTGAGTCGTGAAGAAATCGCCTTCCTGATCAACGCCGACCTGCTCGTCGCCGGCATCGCCACTATCGTGCAGTCGCTCGGCATCGGCCCGATGGGCATTCGCATGCCGGTGATGATGGGCGCCAGTTTCGCTGCGGTCGGCAGCATGGTGGCCATGGCCGGCATGCCCGGCATCGGTCTGCAAGGCATCTTCGGTGCGACGATAGCTGCCGGTTTCTTCGGCATGCTGATCGCGCCGTTCATGTCCAAGGTCGTGCGTTTCTTCCCGCCGCTGGTGACCGGCACGGTCATCACCTCGATCGGTTTATCGTTGTTCCCCGTGGCCGTGAACTGGGCCGGAGGCGGTGTCGAAGCCGCGCAATTCGGTTCGCCGATTTATCTGGCCATCGCCGCGCTGGTGCTGGCCACCATCCTGTTGGTTCATCGCTTCATGCGCGGATTCTGGGTCAACATTTCGGTGCTGATCGGCATGTGCCTGGGTTATGTATTGTGCGGAGTGATCGGCATGGTCGACCTCAGCGGCATGGCCAGCGCACCGTGGATTCAGTTCGTCACCCCGTTGCATTTCGGCATGCCGAAATTCGAGCTGGCGCCGATTCTGTCGATGTGTCTGGTGGTGGTGATCATCTTCGTCGAGTCCACCGGGATGTTCCTCGCGCTGGGCAAAATCACCGGCCAGGAAGTCTGCCCGCGCATGCTTCGTCGCGGCTTGCTGTGCGATGCCGGCGCGTCGTTCTTCGCCGGTTTCTTCAACACCTTCACTCACTCCTCGTTCGCGCAGAACATCGGCCTGGTGCAGATGACCGGCGTGCGCTGCCGCTCGGTGACCATCGTTGCCGGTGGTCTGTTGATCGTCCTCAGCCTGTTGCCGAAAGCGGCGTTTCTGGTGGCATCGATTCCACCGGCGGTGCTTGGCGGTGCGGCGATTGCGATGTTCGGCATGGTCGCCGCGACTGGCATCAAGATCCTCCAGGAGGCGGACATCGGTGACCGCCGCAATCAGCTGCTGGTCGCGGTGAGCATCGGTATGGGCCTGATCCCGGTGGTACGTCCGGAATTCTTCGCCCACCTGCCGCTGTGGATGAGCCCGATCACCCACAGCGGCATCGCCATGGCCACCCTCAGCGCCCTGACGCTGAACCTGCTGTTCAACATCCTCGGCGGCAAAGAGCGTGCGGCGATCAATGATTGCCATGCGCACTGATTGAAACCACCACACCACCTGTGGGAGCGAGCCTGCTCGCGAAAGCACTGTGTCATTCAACATTGATGGCGACTGACACAACTGCTTCGCGAGCAGGCTCGCTCCCATAGGGACTACGCAACTGCTTGTGCCTCAAACAATAAAAACAACAGGGAGCAACAGATGATCCGCACGCAAAGCAACGTTCTGTTGAGTGGCGGCCTGCTGGCCGCGAGTCAGGCCATGGCCGGCGATCTGCTGCTGTGGCAGAGCAACAGCCTCAGCTATCTGTACGGCAAGAACTTCGCGATCAACCCGTCCTATCAGCAGACGGTCACCTTCGAGCACGCCGACAAGTGGAAGTACGGCGACAACTTTCTGTTCGTCGACAAGATCTTCTACAACGGCAGGGAAGACCCGAACAAAGGTCCGCACACCTTCTACGGCGAGTTCACCCCGCGCCTGTCTTTCGGCAAGATCCTCGACCGCAAGATCGAGTTCGGCCCGATCAAGGATGTGCTGCTGGCGATGACCTACGAGTACGGCGAAGGCGAAAGCGAGGCCTACCTGATCGGTCCCGGCTTCGATCTGAAAGTGCCCGGCTTCAACTACGTCACCCTGAACATTTTCCGCCGCCAGACCGAAGGCCCGCGGCCCGGCGACGGTGTCTGGCAGATCACCCCCGCGTGGTCCTACAGCTTTGCGCTGGGCAATTCCGATGTGCTGATCGACGGCTACCTCGACTGGGTCGTCGACAATGACGAAAACTCGCGCGGCACCTACCACGCCAACCTGCACATCAATCCGCAGATCAAATACGACCTCGGCAAAGCCATGGGCTGGAGCCAGAAACAGGTATACGTCGGCACCGAGTACAGCTACTGGAAGAACAAATACGGCATCGAAAACAGCCACGCGTTCGATACCAACCAGAACACCGCCAGCCTGCTGCTGAAGGTGCACTTCTGAGATGGCCCGCAACCGTGCGCCATACCTGTCGTCGGTGCTCTGTTGCGGGGCACTTGAGCCTTGGCCGAGGAGTCAGTATTCTCCGCGGCCTTCCGAATTCGCTCTAAAAAAAAGCCCGAATTCAATTTCTGACCTAAAAGCCAACTTATCCCGGCTGCGGTCAGTCCTGAGGCATCCCGAAAACACGCTCGTCGACTGTTTTTCAGCAGCCGCACGGGCGTTTTTTGGTTTTTCAAAAGCCTTGGCGCAGCTTTTGCTACCAGCATTCAAAGCTGACCGATCGGATGAAATTTGCGGTACGAAAAAAGGCGCCACATCAGAGCGCCGATCTTAAAAAAATAACGTGGAACACCTACTTTGGGAGCAACCGAATGAAACGTATGTGCACCAGCCTGATGCTGGCCGGATCGATGTTCGCCGGCGGCCAGGCGATGGCCGAAGGCCTGCTGCAGTGGCAGAACAACAGCCTGACCTACCTGTATGGCAAGGACTTCCAGGTCAACCCGCGCATTCAGCAGACCGTGACCTTCGAGCACGCCGATGCCTGGAAGTATGGCGACAACTTCCTGTTCATCGACAAGATCTTCTACAACGGCAAGGATGATGGCGGCGTCGGCTCCAACACCTACTACGGCGAGCTCAGCCCGCGCCTGTCGTTCGGCAAGATCTTCGATCAGAAACTGGCCTTCGGCCCGGTGACTGACGTGTTGCTGGCCATGACCTACGAGTTCGGTGAAGGCGATACCGAGTCGTACCTGATCGGTCCGGGCTTCGACCTGGCGATTCCGGGCTTCGACTACTTCCAGCTGAACTTCTACCAGCGTCACACCCAGGGCGCACGCGCCGGTGACAATGTCTGGCAGATCACCCCGGTGTGGTCCTACACCGTCCCGGTGGGCAAATCGAACATCCTCATCGACGGCTTCATGGACTGGGTGGTCGACAACGACTCCAACTCCAAAGGCGACTACCACGCCAACCTGCACTTCAACCCACAGGTCAAATACGACCTGGGCAAGGCGCTGAATTTCGGCGAGAAGCAGTTGTATGTCGGTGTCGAGTACGACTACTGGTCGGACAAGTACGGGATCAAGGACAGCCAGTACTTCAAGACCGATCAGAGCACCACGAGCTTCCTGGTCAAGTTCCACTTCTGATCCGGCGGCGTCCTCCCCGACGCCTTCGCGAGCAAGCTCGCTCCCACGGTGGTTCTATGTTGACTGCAAATTGCGCATTCAATGCAAAACCCTGTGGGAGCGAGCTTGCTCGCGAACAGGCTCACCGCAATTTCAGGCCGGAGCCACCGCTTCAGATATCCGCAAAAACCGGCACAGTTCCTCGCGCTTGGCCAACGCATCCCGCCGCCCCAGCTCGATCAACTCGCTGCAATACCCCGCTTCGAACAGCAGATAACTGAGCACCCCCGCCCCGCTCGTCTTCGTCGCGCCCGGCCCGCGCAGAAACAGGCGCAACGCCGCCGGTAACTCCTGGCGATGCCGCGCGGCGATTTCGTCGATCGGCTGACTCGGCGCAATCACCAGCACCTCCACCGGCGCCACACCCAGCGCACGGGTCGGCGTGCCGGTCGGGAGCAAATGACTGAACTGATTCAGACGCTGCAGCAGCTCGATATCGCTCTCCAGACTGTCGATAAACGTGCTGTTGAGCATGTGCCCGCCGATCTGCGCCAGCGTCGGTTGCTGGCCGCTGTAGGCGCGCTCCAGCGGCTGCTGCGGATCAACGCCGCGCGGGTTGCCGCTGACGCCCACCACCAGCACGCGACTGGCACCCAGATGCAGCGCCGGGCTGATCGGCGCCGACTGGCGTACTGCGCCGTCACCGAAATATTCCTCGCCGATTTTTACCGGCGCGAACAACAGCGGGATCGCCGAACTGGCCAACAGGTGATCGACCGACAATTGCGTCGGCACGCCAATGCGGCGGTGCCGCAGCCAGGCGTCGATGGTGCCGCCGCCCTGATAGAACGTCACCGCTTGCCCCGATTCGTAGCCGAACGCGGTCACCGCCACCGCATGCAATTGCTTGCGCGCGATGGATTCGGCGATGCCGGGCAGGTGCAGTTTTTCCTCGAGCAGTTCGCGCAGCGGCGAACTGTTGAGCAGCGCCACCGGCATCTGTCGACCGAGACCGAGCAGGCTGTGGCTGACGAAGCGGCTGGCTTGATGGATGACTCCAGGCCAGTCGCTGCGCAACACGCGGTGGCTGCGAAAGCCCTGCCAGAACTGGGTCAGGCGTTCGATGGCGGCGCGAAAATCCGTGGCGCCACTGGCCAGGCTGACCGCATTGATCGCCCCGGCCGAGGTGCCGACGATCACCGGAAACGGATTGTCCGCGCCGACCGGCAGCAACTCGGCAATCGCCGCCAGCACCCCGACCTGATAAGCCGCCCGAGCCCCGCCGCCGGAAAGAATCAAACCTGTGACCGGTTCAACAGGACTCATCGCAACACTCCACAGTGCTTGTCAGTACGGGTGAATCAACGACGCTTGGGATAAAGTTTCGGCTCACCCGGCGGGCGACTCTTGAAGCGCCGATGCGCCCATAGATATTGCTCGGGGCAGGCACGCAAAGCGCTCTCGACCCACTGATTGATGCGGATGCAATCGGCCTCCTCGCTCTCGCCGGGGAAGTCTTCCAGCGGCGGATGAATCACCAGGCGATAACCACTGCCGTCGGCCAGACGTTCCTGAGTGAACGGCACCACCAGCGCTTTGCCCAGCCGTGCAAACTTGGTCGTCGCAGTGACGGTGGCGGCCTGAATGCCGAACAGCGGCACGAAGACGCTCTGCTTGGCGCCGTAATCCTGATCCGGCGCATACCAGATCGCCCGCCCCGAGCGCAGCAGTTTGAGCATGCCGCGCACGTCATCGCGCTCCACCGCCAGCGAATCGAGATTGTGCCGCTCGCGGCCACGGCGCTGGACGAAGTCGAACAAGGGGTTTTTGTGTTCGCGGTACATGCCGTCGATGGTGTGCTGCTGGCCGAGCAGCGCCGCGCCGATTTCCAGCGTGGTGAAATGCGCGGCCATGAGGATCACGCCTTTGCCTTCGCGCTGGGCCTTCTGCAGATGTTCAAGGCCTTCGACGTGGGCCAGTTTCGCCAGACGCTCGCGCGACCACCACCAGCTCATCGCCATTTCAAAAAAGGCGATGCCGGTGGAGGCGAAGTTTTCCTTGAGCAGGCGTTTGCGCTCGGCGGCGGATTTTTCCGGGAAGCACAATTCCAGATTGCGCCGGGCGATGGTTCGCCGGTCGCTGGCGACGCGATACATCAACGCGCCCAAAACTCGACCGATGGTCAGCAGCGCCGGATACGGCAGCTGCACGATCAGCCACAAAAGCCCCAGGCCGCACCAGAGCGGCCAGAAGCGCGGAGCAAGATATGCTTTTCGAAAACGCGGGCGATCCATTAAAGCTTCCGTAAATACAGTGGCCGCGCATTCTACATCGTTCGACCCGGCTTGCGGCTCGCGGGCGTTCTCGTTATAAGTCTCGGCACTTTTAGTGACAAGCCGTTGTATGCCGACATGAGCCAAACCGACCCGTTAGACCAAGATCCCGTATTCCAGCTCAAGGGCAGCATGCTGGCCATCACTGTGCTGGAACTGGCCCGTAACGACCTCGAAAGCCTCGATCGGCAATTGGCCGCGAAAGTCGCCCAGGCGCCGAATTTTTTCAGCAATGCACCGCTGGTCCTGGCGCTGGACAAACTGCCGCCGAATCAGGGCGCGGTTGACCTGCCGGGGCTGATGCGCGTCTGCCGTCAACACGGCCTGCGTACCCTGGCCATTCGCGCCAGCCGCATCGAAGACATCGCCGCTGCCATCGCCATCGACATCCCAGTGCTACCGCCCTCCGGTGCCCGCGAGCGTCCGCTCGAAACACCGGAAGCCGAAGTCAAAAAGAAGCCGGAAAAGCCCCCTGAGCCGACGGTCAAACCGACCCGCGTAATCACCACGCCAGTACGTGGTGGCCAACAGATATATGCCCAGGGTGGCGATCTGGTCGTGGTCTCTTCGGTCAGTCCGGGGGCGGAACTTCTCGCCGATGGCAACATCCATGTATACGGCCCGATGCGCGGCCGTGCGCTGGCCGGCGTCAAAGGTGACACCAAGGCACGGATTTTCTGTCAGCAATTGAGCGCTGAACTGATCTCCATCGCCGGTCATTACAAGGTCTCCGAGGATTTGCGTCGCGATCCGATGTGGGGCTCGGGCGTCCAGGTCAGCCTGTCAGGCGACGTGTTGAACATCATTCGGCTTTAACGGATACTGCCGCATTTTCCAAGCATCTCTAAAACGTAGCGAAAACGGCTCAAACGAAGTAGGAAAAAGGCCCAAAGCCAAATTCCAGCCAAGGCTGTCCGACTGCAGTAGTTTTCAAGAGATGTTTTTCAGGGGCTGAACAGTCCTTCTTCCTTAGGGGTGAAACACCTTGGCCAAGATTCTCGTGGTTACATCCGGCAAGGGTGGTGTGGGTAAGACCACCACCAGCGCCGCTATCGGTACCGGTCTCGCTCTGCGCGGCCACAAAACAGTGATCGTCGACTTCGACGTGGGCTTGCGTAATCTCGACCTGATCATGGGTTGCGAGCGCCGCGTGGTGTATGACTTCGTCAACGTGGTAAACGGCGAAGCCAACCTGCAACAGGCACTGATCAAAGACAAGCGCCTGGAAAACCTCTACGTACTGGCGGCCAGCCAGACCCGCGACAAAGACGCGCTGACCGTCGAAGGCGTGGAAAAAGTCCTGATGGAGCTCAAGGAACAATTCGAGTTCGTCGTCTGCGACTCCCCGGCGGGCATCGAGAAAGGTGCGCACCTGGCCATGTATTTCGCCGATGAAGCGATCGTCGTGACCAACCCGGAAGTGTCCTCGGTACGTGACTCGGACCGCATGCTCGGCCTGCTGGCAAGCAAATCGCGCCGCGCCGAACGTGGCGAAGACCCGATCAAGGAACACCTGCTGATCACCCGCTACCACCCGGAGCGTGTCGAGAAGGGCGAGATGCTTGGCGTTGAAGACGTCAAGGAAATCCTCTCGGTGACCCTGCTCGGCGTCATCCCGGAATCCCAGGCGGTGCTCAAGGCTTCCAACCAGGGCGTGCCGGTGATTCTCGACGACCAGAGCGATGCCGGTCAGGCTTACAGCGATACCGTCGACCGCCTGCTGGGCAAAGAAAAAGCCCACCGATTCCTCGATGTCGAGAAGAAGGGATTCTTCGAGCGCCTGTTTGGAGGTAGGTAATGAACCTTTTTGACTTCTTTCGTGCCAACAAAAAGCCAAGTACCGCATCGGTAGCGAAAGAGCGTCTACAGATCATCGTGGCGCATGAGCGCGGCCAGCGCAGCACGCCGGATTACCTGCCAGCCTTGCAGAAGGAACTGGTCGACGTGATCCGCAAGTACGTCAACATCGGCAACGACGACGTACATGTTGCACTGGAAAGCCAGGGCAGTTGCTCGATTCTGGAACTCAACATCACCCTGCCCGATCGCTGAGTCGATCCGGCAGGTATGACGGCGGTTCAGGGCCATTCCCCAGTGGAATGGTCCTGAACCGCCGTTGGCATTTGTTACGAGGCTGTTTTAATGCCGCTGTCCAACATCCGCATCATCCACGAGGACGCCGCCGTTCTTGTGGTCGACAAACCGACCCTGCTGCTCTCGGTGCCCGGTCGCGCTGACGACAACAAGGACTGCCTGATTACCCGCTTGCAGGAAAACGGCTACCCGGAAGCGCGCATCGTCCATCGTCTGGACTGGGAAACCTCGGGCATCATCCTGCTGGCCCGGGATGCCGACACCCATCGCGAGCTGTCGCGGCAGTTTCATGATCGCGAAACCGAAAAGGCCTACACCGCTTTGGCCTGGGGTCAGCCGGAACTGGACAGCGGCAGCATCGATCTGCCCCTTCGCTACGATCCGCCGACCAAACCACGGCATGTGGTCGATCACGAATTCGGCAAACATGCGCTGACGTTCTGGAAGGTGCTGGAACGGTGCGGCGACTGGTGCCGCGTCGAACTGACACCGATTACCGGTCGCTCCCATCAACTGCGCGTGCACATGTTGTCGATCGGCCATCCGCTGCTCGGTGACGGACTCTACGCCCACGAGCAAGCGCTGGCGGCCTGGCCACGTCTGTGCCTGCACGCGAGCATGCTCAGCTTCACTCATCCGCAAACCGGCGAACGCCTGCGCTTCGAGTGCCCGGCGCCATTCTGAAATGCGTAAATACTTTGAAAGCCCTTCCTTGCGAAGGGCTTTTTTTGTCCTGCCAGAATTCCACCGGCAATAGATTGACGTAAAGAACTGTCATAAAATTGTAATCAAATATAAAATCATGGCACTTCGATATCAGGCAGGAGGCCTCTTCCGTGTTCTGCAGCAAAACACTTCAATCCGAATACCCCATTGTGTGCGCATTCGGTAACACCACCCTGCACCTGAGCGAAGCACCCAGCATCCAGGCACGCCAGGCCTTGGAGCAGCTCATTAAAAAACGCCGCGCGCGCAAACTGACCCGAGCCAGCGCACCGTTATCGTCCTGTGAAACACCACTATTTGCCAAGGTCCAGCCATTGGACACGTTCAAGGCAAAGGTGCGGGTGAGCCTGAACAAACCGCAACGCAACGGGCGCTTCGACTGGCCTCTCGAAGAACTGATGAATTCCCTTGAAGCTCAGCGCCGGGGCGTGGAGATGCCTGCGCTGAAGGGCTATGGCTATACCCGCAGCAGACTCGGCCTGACCGAGGAATTTTTCCTCCTGACTCACCTGCTCGAAGGCCATATGGATGGGGCGGAGTGCATCAGACGCAATCCCGAAAACATCGAGACCTTTATCCTCGACGCGTTTCAACTGCTCAGCTCGCTCGCCAGCAAGAACATCACTCACATGGATTTCTGGGTGGGCAACATCATGGTGCCCGAGCAAACGCACAGGCCACTCAAAGCCATCGACTTTGAAAACTGCTTCGCAGGCCCGACCGCGCACCCAAGTGAAACACTCGGTTTTCAACTCGGCTTCTTCTATCGTCGGGATATCTACAAATTCATTACCGAAGCCGCCTACGATCGCCTGGTCGATCAATATCTCAGCGCGCTGCCCGGTCTATCGAGAGACAGGTTCGAGGCGGTCTATCAGTTGAGCAAACATGAATACGTCGGTCGCAAGCAGCGCCGAGAAGTCTTCCTCAGTGGCAGACTGATCACCGGTTGACGCCCACCCCGGCAACACTTTGAAGCAAGTGCCCGGCCTGCAAATCAGCGGAGCAATACGGTAGACTCGCGCCCCCCGCCGTATGGAGCCGCTTATGCGCGAAGCCTTCCCCCCCATGGAAAAAGTGCCGCACCAGTTGCTCTACCTGATCTATGGTGACAAAGACGTTTATCGGCGCGAGGCGAAATTCAGCATCCTCACCGCCCTGGCACAGCTGCAGCCAGGTGAATCACTGTGCATCCGAGTGCTGACTGATCGTCCGCAGGACTATGCCGGCTGGCCGGTCGATACCGTCACTTTGAGCGAGCAGACCCTGATCCAGTGGCAGGGCGAAAACGGCTACCACCACCGCCGCAAAGCGTGCGCCATTGCGCTGGGCCTGACACTCGCCGAAAAAACCCTGTTCGTCGATACCGACACGCTGTTTCTTGATTCGCCGCACCGGCTGTTCAGCATGATCACGCCCGGCCGTTACGTGATGGACCGCTTCGAATACGACTGGAGTTACGTCTGTAACCGGGCAGACTACGAAAAACTCGCGCACTGCCTGCAAGTCCACGGGATTTCGTCGGCGAACAGCTTCAAGCTCTACAACAGTGGCTTGTGCGGCGTCACCGATGGCGATTCAGCGCTGCTGGACAAGTCGATCCGGCTGATCGATGAGTGGACGCAGGGCCCGTTCGACATCCATACGATCGAACAGATTGCACTGTCGTTCGCCATGCGCGACCAACCGATCCAGGAAGCGAAGAAATTCGTCTATCACTACTTCGCCGACAAAAACTTCTTCCACGCCATGCAGAAACACTTTTTCGCCCGCCATGGCGAGGCTTTCCACCCCGAACTGCCAGCGCTGTGCACCGAGGTTCCGCGCAGCAAGCCCGTTCCCTCGACCTGGCAGCGCCTGCGCATCAAGTGGAAGCTGCGCAAAAAGCGCGGCGGCATGAAGAAAGTCGGCCGGGCATTGCTGTTCGGCAGTGCTGCACCTGCCCACCCGTATTACGAGATCTGCCGTCACGAATGGTGGGAATCGGCGTCGCGGGAAATCCTGCGTTGGGACAGCGTTGCGCAAAAGGCCTTCTTCGGCAGCGGCAAGGGCTGGCCGAAGCACCTGCCGAAACCCGCCAGAAAGGATGATCAACAAGCCATCATCGCCTACCTGCGCAAGCGCATCGATCAGCACTCCTGAGCGTGCTTGCGCAAACCACTTGCCCAATGGCGCCGAGTGATGCGTTAAACTGCCGCCCATTGCTGTCTGGAGTTTCTTATGCGCGCAGAGTTGAACCAGGGCCTGATCGACTTTCTCAAGGCCTCCCCTACCCCGTTCCACGCCACCGCCAGCCTCGTTCAGCGTCTGGAGGCCGCCGGTTATGTGCGCCTCGACGAGCGCGAGCCATGGTCCACCGAGGCCAACGGCCGCTATTACGTCACCCGTAACGACTCCTCGATCGTCGCGATCAAAATGGGCCGCAACTCGCCACTGCACGACGGTATCCGTCTGGTCGGCGCTCACACCGACAGCCCGTGCCTGCGGGTCAAGCCGCAACCGGAACTGCAACGTCAGGGCTTCTGGCAACTGGGCGTCGAAGTCTACGGCGGCGCGCTGCTGGCGCCATGGTTCGACCGCGATCTGTCGCTCGCCGGCCGCGTGACCTTCCGCCGTGACGGCAAGGTCGAGAGCCAGTTGATCGACTTCAAGGCACCGATCGCGATCATTCCCAACCTGGCCATTCACCTCAATCGTGAAGCCAACCAGGGCTGGGCGATCAACGCGCAGACCGAACTACCGCCGATCCTGGCGCAATTCGCCGGTGACGAGCGCGTCGATTTCCGCGCCGTGCTCACCGACCAACTGGCCCGCGAACACGGTTTGAACGCCGACGTGGTCCTCGATTACGAGCTGAGTTTCTACGACACGCAAAGCGCGGCGGTGATAGGCCTGAACGGCGATTTCATTGCCGGTGCGCGTCTGGACAACCTGCTGTCCTGCTACGCCGGCCTGCAAGCGTTGCTCACCGCCGAAACCGACGAAACCTGCGTGCTGGTCTGTAACGACCACGAAGAAGTCGGCTCCTGCTCGGCGTGCGGTGCCGACGGCCCGATGCTCGAACAAACCCTGCGCCGCCTGTTGCCGGAAGGCGACGAGTTCGTGCGCACCATCCAGAAATCCCTGCTGGTGTCGGCCGACAACGCCCACGGCGTGCATCCCAACTACGCGGACAAGCACGATGCCAACCATGGCCCGAAACTCAACGCCGGCCCGGTGATCAAGGTCAACAGCAACCAGCGCTACGCCACCAACAGCGAGACCGCCGGCTTCTTCCGCCATCTGTGCATGGCCGAAGAAGTCCCGGTGCAAAGCTTCGTGGTGCGCAGCGACATGGGCTGCGGTTCGACCATTGGCCCGATCACCGCCAGCCATCTGGGTGTGCGCACCGTCGACATTGGCCTGCCGACCTTTGCCATGCACTCGATTCGCGAACTGTGCGGCAGCCATGACCTGGCGCATCTGGTCAAAGTGCTCAGCGCGTTTTATGCCAGCCGTGAATTGCCGTAACGGCTGACAAGCTTCGCGAGCAGGCTCGCTCCCACAATGGATTGCCATTCACCTGTGGGA